>NZ_JBLUXC010000049.1:0-32889 GCF_048276795.1 Aeromonas sp. PS2Canimalfood6 | reverse complement strand
AAGAAACGGTCTAAATAGGCTGATTCAAGGCATTTACGGGAGAAAAAATCGGCTCAAACATGAAGAAATGAAATGACTGAGTCAGCCGAGAAGAATTTCCCCGCTTATTCGCACCTTCCCTAACAATGCCTTCAAAAACGCTTTACTTCGTTCCGATGGGACAGGCTTACGCTTCGCTCCAGCCCGTAGGTTTGATTAGCCGTAAGGCGTAATCGGACGTTCGCGTAAATCAATTCTCCCGCTATAACGGCTATCCATATTTCTCCTCTGACAGATGCCGCTGACTCACGGAAATACCGGAACAGCGGCATCTCGATCATCCGATCACGCTTCGCCAATCGAAGCTGCATGGGACGGCAATAGCCAAAAGAGCCGCCCTTGTGGGCGGCTCCTGGTATCAGCGATGGATGGCTGTTACTGAATCGTCACTCGGCCTTGGGTGGTTCAACCGCGGCCGCTGCCGGTTGGTCATCTTCCTTGATCCAGGCATCCAGCAGGGTGTAGCCCACCGCCAGCACCACGGGGCCGATGAAGAGACCGATGATCCCCAGCGCCAGCAGGCCGCCGATGACCCCCACCAGAATGAGGATCAGCGGCAGGTCGGCCCCGCGCTTGATCAGGAAGGGGCGCAGGAAGTTGTCCATGGTGCCCGCCAGCAGGGACCAGACCAGCAGGAAGGTGCCCCAGGTGGTGTCCCCGCTCCAGTAGAGGTAGCCGACGCTGGCCAGCAGCACCGGGAAGGGGCCTATCTGGGCGACGATCAGCAGGAACATCAGCACCACCAGCACCATGACATAGGGAATGCCGGCGATGAGCAGGCCCAGGCCTGCCACCGAGGATTGCACCAGGGCGGTCACTACCACCCCCATGGCGACGGCGCGGATGGCCTGGGAGGCGAGCACCACCGCATTGTCACCGCGCTGGCCCGCCAGACGGTGGGCGAAGCGGCGAATGCCTTCTGCCGCCTTCTCCCCCGAGTGGTAGAGCAGGCCGCAGATGGCCACGGTCAGCAGGAAGTGGACGAACAGCAGGCCGAGGTTGCCCGCCTGGGCCGCCAGCCAGCGGGCGGTCTGGCCGAAGTAGGGGGCCAGCTTGGTGAACAGCACCTGGCCGCCGCTCGCGAGGATCTGCTGCCAGAACTCATAGAGCTTGTCGCCCACCAGGGGGACTTGCTGCAACCAGAGCAGCTCGGGGGGCGGAGATTGGCTGAGCTCGGTGCCCAGCTCGATGAGCATGGGGGCCTTCTCCGCCACGTTGGCCAGCGTCATGAAGAGGGGAATGACGAAGATGAGCAGCAAGATGCTGGTCATCAGCAACGCCGCCAGGGTGCGCTTGCCCCACAGCAGGCGCTGGGCCATCTGCATCAGGGGCCAGGTGGCGATGGTGATCATGGTGGACCACACCAGGGCGGGCAGGAAGGGGCGCAAGACCATGAAGCACGAGATGATGAGCAGGCTGAGGAACAGCAAGCCCAGGGTGATCTTGGCCAAATCCACTTTTTTCATATTCATGGCATTCCCTTAACGAGGGGTTGAGCGCCCGGTTCGGGCACCGTGACGGATAGCGGACAACGACCACCAGAGCCCGGCGCTGAGCCAGAACCCCAGGCAGCCAAAGAGCCACCCTTGTCCCGCGAGGATCAGCAGAGAGCTGCTGGTGAGCGCGGGCACCAGGAACAGGAGCCCTGCCACGACCAGCCCCCCTGCCAGGGTCAGCAGCGCGGCGGGCAGGGCGGGGGTGGGGCTCCGTTCGAGTGATAGCAGATTACCCGATACCAGCCCCAGGGTGAACATGGCAAGCCCGGCCAGGGCGGTGGACTGGGTGAGCCAGGCCGAGAGGGCGCTGGCGATGAGCAGCCCGGCCCAGGGGAGCGGGCGTGCCGCCAGCTTCGCCAGCGGGGCGCGCAGTGCCAGCAGCAGGGCCCCCAGGGCAAGGCCGGCCACCACATCCGAGAGGAAGTGGACCCCCAGCCAGACCCGGGCCAGCCCGGCCACGCCGGCCAGCAACAGGGCCAGCAGGGCCCCCTGCCAGGCCCGCAGCGCCGGCAGCCAGCCAAGCAGCAGGCCCCAGTAGAGCAGGGTCGAGGCGGTGTGACCGCTCGGCATGCCGAAGCCCTGGGCACTCTGGCGGGCCAGCTCGGGTTGCAGGTGGAAGGGCCTGGGCCAGCCGATGCCCGCCTTGAGCAGGTTCACCACCAGGGTGAGCAGCACCATGGCAAACAGCAGGTGGCGCAGCCTGGACCAGCCGAGCAGGGGCAGCAGCAAGGGCAGCAGCGCCAGCTGGAAGGGGGCCGAGCCCAGCAGATTGCCCGCCCTTGGCCAGAGCACATCCGGCCCTAGCCACCGTTGCAGGCGCTGGATCAGCGGCAACTCGGCGCGGTGCAGCGCACTGGCCGCGTCGCTGAAATCCGTCACCCACAGCACCTGGCTTTCGGGCACCTCGGCCAGCCTCGGGGCTATCCAGTCGAGCTGCGCCGGGAAGCGACGCTGGGCAGGGGGCAGGTCGGCGGCCGCGATCAGCCTGGCGTTCAGGATCTCGCCACCGAGATCCGGGGCCTGGAGCAGGGAGACAAACCCCGTCCCTCGCTGGACCCGCAGGTGCTCCAGGGTCTGGCAGGCGAACACCCTGGCCCGTTGCCAGCGCCCCAGCTCGCCGGTGACGCGACCCTGCAGGCCGGTCTCCTCGAACAGCTCGCGCAGGGCCGCCTGCTCCGGGGTCTCCCCCCTGTCGATGTAACCGCCGCTCAGGCTGTAGCGCGAGGAGAGCCTGTCCTGCACCAGCAGGATCCCTTGCTGGTGGCGGATCACGCAGGCGGCCGCAGAGGGAGGGGATTCGGCGCGGGAGGCGGGCAGGGCACCGCCCAGCAACAGCAGCAGGCAGAAGACGACTCGAAACATGATGACACCCAGGGGCAAGGAGTGGGGATAAGGGTCACAGAAATCAGACGGCCGGGCAATGGCTTGCAGGGGGCACCGACCCTGTGGGGGACGCAAGGATTGCCGTCTGCGCGGGCAGTCCCTAGTATTGGCGGCTATTGTTCTTCTCATTCACTACATTGTGGGGCTCTTCATGCGACAGTTCGGTTTCTTTCTGGGGATTGCCATCGGCGTCATCCTGATACTGTTTGGCAGCATCGTCATCTTCCAGGCCCTGCCTGCGGCGCTGGACGTGCTGGAGATGCCGAGCCGGATCCCCTTCGTGCGCGAGGTGTACACCTGGCTGATGAGCAGCGCCAACGGGCTCACCGCCCAGCTGGAGCAGAACTTCCTGGAGGCATTCCAGACGGTGCTCAAGCTGATCCTGCTCATCACCTTCATGTGGGTCTGCGTCAAGCTGGTCAACATGGGGGTGCTGATCATCCGGGCCGGCGTCGACCTTATCCGCACCGCCATCGAGCACAGCGAAGAGAAGGGTGCCAAGCCCACCGAGCAGGACCGCCATTTCTGATCTTCCCCTGCTACGGGTCAGATAAACAACAGGCCATCATGTGATGGCCTGTTTTTATGGTGGCATGACGCTTAAAAAGTCAGTTAAGCAGTTTTTCCAGCTCCGCTTCGGCATCCGCCCTGGCCTGATCGCTCAGGGTGCCGGAAGTCGCTTCCAGCTTCTCGCCCTGTTGCTGCACCGCCTTGGCCGCTTGCTGCTGTGCACTGGTCGCGGCACTGATGGCAGCTTGCTTGGCGCTGTCGCTCACCGCCTTGGCGGCTTGTTGTTGCGCTGTGGTTGCAGCACTGATGGTCGCTGCGCTGCTGGCGGCCTGCTTGGCGCTGTCGCTCACTGCCTTGGCGGCTTGCTGCTGCACTGTGGTTGCGGCACGGATGGTTGCTGCGCTGCTGGCGGCCTGCTTGACGCTCTCACTCGCTGCCTTGGCGGTTTGCTGCTGTGCCGTGGTTGCGGCGCTGCTGACGGCCTGCTTGGCGCTGTCGCTCACCGCCTTGGCGGCTTGCTGCTGCGTTGTGGTCGCGGCACTGATGGCGGTGGCGCTGCTGACGGCCTGCTTGGCGGTGTCACTCACCGCCTTGGTGGCTTGCTGCTGCGCCGTGGTGGCGGCACTGATGGTGGCCTGCTTGGCGGTGTCACTCACCGCCTTGGCGGCTTGCTGCTGCGCCGTGGTTGAGGCGCTGATGGTGGTGGCGCTGCTGACGGCCTGCTTGGCGCTGTCGCTCACCGCCTTGGTGGCTTGTTGCTGCGCCGTGGTTGCGGCGCTGCTGACGGCCTGCTTGGCGCTGCCGCTCACCGCCTTGGTGGCTTGTTGCTGTGCCGTGGTGGCGGCACTGCCGATCACCTGTCTGGTGGAGTCGGACAGGGCCTTGCTGGCGCTCTGTTGCAGGCCCCCCATCATGGTGCCCAGCAGAGAACTGCCAGCGCCCGTGAGCCCCTGACCGGCACCGGTCAGGGCCGTGGCGGCCGGGGTGGCCTGGGGCTGCCAGCCCTGCATGGCGCTGGGCCAGGTCGGGGTGGCGGCCGTCAGGTTTTCCCCGAAGACTTGGGTCGCCCCGTCACCTTTTTGCACCATGACGGCGAGCTGGTTGGTGTCGGCGTTCCAGACCATGCCGGCCTGCTTGGCCACATCCGGCACCGGGGCGTAGCGGGAGACCACGTAAAAGAGCGGTCCCTCCTGTTGCAGCTCGTCGGCGGTCTTGAGCAGTTGCATGGTGCTCTCGTAGTTGGGCCCCAGCATGGCGGTCATTCTGTCCTTGATCAGCGGTTGCTCGAACAGGTTGGCCTCGTTCGGATCGAAACCGACCAGCGGCTTGAGCAGGGCCCACATCAGCTGGCTGGTGGGGCTCATCATCAGCAGGGGGGCGACACAGGCGGACAACATCAGGCTCAGGCAGGCAGCCTTGAGCAACGGCATGATACGCATTGACAACATATCCAGTTAATTATCTGATTATTAAGGGTTATTCATTACCGCATCCCGGCGATGCCGGTGGGGGCCCACGGCAGAGCCCTGACAGGCCTTTGCGGGCGCAGGCAGGCTATCATATTGCTTCCGGAATGCCAGATGAGCCGACATTTATTGGTCAAGTCGAGGGCTCTGCTGGTCGCTCTACACTTTCACTCCCCCGTGACAGGAATTCCCATGATCCGTTGTGCAGGTTGTCTGCTGGCCCTTGGCTGGCTCTTCCCCGCGTTGGCCGCCCCGGCGTCCAACACCCTCAGCCACTCGGTGGGCACCGAGCTGGTGCTGCCCCTTGGTTCGCTGCCCGAGCGGGTGTGCTGGTATCAGGATCAGAAATACTCCCAGGGGGCCCGTATCCAGCAGGGGGAGCTCTGGCTGGAGTGCGCGCCGCAACAGGCGATGGAGACCAATGGTCCCCTGATCTGGCGAGAGGTGACGACGCCGTCACAGAGTGGTGAACCGGAGGGCAACCAGCGGACGATCCGGGTGGGCCAGTGAGCCTTTTCTTGATCCAGCTACAGACACGGGCGTGATCTCTATCGCATAATGCGGCTCTTTCTTCTCTTGACTGGGATCTAAGCAATGGCTCGTCGCTCTTCCAATGCACAACGTCGTCGCAGTAGCTGGTGGTACAAACGCTTGTTGGCAAGGGAGCGGGAAGAGCGCGAAGCGCGTTCCGTCCGGGATTGATACTGCATTGAAAAACGGAGCCTCGGGCTCCGTTTTTATTGGTGACTAAACGTGCATTACCGCAGGCAGGTTTATTACCAGAGGTGGACAATGGTGCCGCTCTGCCAGTGCACAACGTCGTTGCCGTCGTGAGCTGGCGGTACAAACCCTTGTTGGCAAAGGAGCGGGAAGAGCGCGAGGGCGCTGCGTCCGGGATGGATACGGCATGGAAGAACGGAGCCTCGGGCTCCGTTTTTATTGGTGAATATAAGTGCATTACCGCAGGCAGATTTATTACCACAGGTGGATAATGGTGCCGTTCTGCCTGTGCACAACGTCGTTGCCGTCGTGAGCTGGCGGTACAAACCCTTGTTGGCAAGGGTACGGGAAGCGCGTGAGGGCGCAGCGGCCGGGATGGATACGGCATTGAAAAGCGGAGCCTCGGGCTCCGTTTTTATTGGTGACTAAAAGTGCATTACCACAGACAGGTTTATTACCACAGGTGGATAATGGTGCCGCTCTGCCAGTGCACAACGTCGTTGCCGCCATGAGCTGGCGGTACAAACCCTTGTTGGCAAGGGAGGGAAGCGCGAGGGCGCTGCTTCCGGGATGGATACGGCATGGAAAAACGGAGCCCTGGGCTGCGTTTTTCATTCATCAAGATCGTCATGCGAGAACGGGGGCCATCAGGCCCCCGTTTTGCTTTTGCAGAGGTTGGCTGCCTGCGACTCAGCGTTGCAGGGCGGCCAGGGCCAGCTCGACCCGTTTGGCGTACTCGGGGTCGGCCTGCTCGAAGTGCCTGAGCTGGGCCGCGACGATGGCGTCATCCTCCACATTGATGAGGGAGCGGGCCAGGTTGGCGGCGAGGCGGGCACGCTGCCCCTCGTCCATCAGGCGGAAGAGATCCCCCGGCTGGCTGTAGTAGTCGCTGTCATGGTCACGAAAATCGTAGTGCAGGGCAGCCCCTTCCAGGCTCAGGGCCGATTCGTGCTGCTCGCTCGGCTGCTGGGTGCCGAAGCGGTTCGGTTGGTAGTTGGGGCTGGCGCCACCGTTGCTGTCCGCCCGCATGGCGCCGTCGCGGTGGGCGCCGTGGTGGAACGGGCAGCGCGGGGCGTTGACCGGCAGCAGGCCGTGGTTGACGCCGAGGCGATAGCGCTGGGTGTCACCGTAGGAGAAGAGCCGCCCCTGCAACATGCGATCCGGCGAGAAGCCGATGCCGGGCACCACGTTGGCCGGGGTGAAGGCGGCCTGCTCCACGTGGGCGAAGTAGTTGTCCGGGTTCTGGTTGAGTTCCAGCAGGCCCACCGGGATGAGCGGGTAGTCCTTGTGGGGCCACACCTTGGTGAGGTCGAACGGGTGGATCGAGTAGGTCTGGGCCTCGGCCTCTGGCATCACCTGCACATAGACCTTCCAGCGCGGGAAGTCCCCCCGCTCGATGGCGTTGAACAGATCTGCCTGGCTGGTCTCTCTGTCCTGACCGACGGCGGTGGCCGCCTCTTCATCGGTGTAGAAGCGGTGGCCCTGCTCGGTCTTGAAGTGGAACTTGACCCAGAAGCGCTCGTTCGCGTCGTTGATGAAGCTGAAGGTGTGGCTGCCGTAGCCGTTCATCTCCCGCAGGCTCCTGGGAATGCCGCGATCGCTGAAGAGGATGGTGACCTGATGCAGGGATTCCGGGTGGCGTGACCAGAAGTCCCAGGCCGCGGTGGCGCTGCGCAGGTTGGTGCGGGGATCCCGCTTCTGGGTGTGGATGAAGTCGGGGAATTTCAGGGGATCGCGAATGAAGAACACCGGGGTGTTGTTGCCCACCAGATCCCAGTTGCCCTGCTCGGTGTAGAACTTGAGGGCGAAGCCGCGCACGTCCCGCTCGGCGTCGGCGGCGCCCTTCTCACCTGCCACGGTGGAGAAGCGCAGGAACACCGGGGTCTGCTTGCCGACGGCGTTGAACAGGTCGGCCTTGCTGAAGGCGCTGATGTCGTGGGTCACGGTGAAGGTGCCGTAGGCGCCCGAGCCCTTGGCGTGCACCACCCGCTCGGGAATGCGCTCGCGGTCGAAGTGGGCGAGTTTCTCCATCAACCAGATGTCTTGCATCAGGACGGGGCCGCGGGGGCCGGCGGTGAGG
The DNA here is from genome assembly GCF_048276795.1 of Aeromonas sp. PS2Canimalfood6. Classification (NCBI taxonomy): domain Bacteria; kingdom Pseudomonadati; phylum Pseudomonadota; class Gammaproteobacteria; order Aeromonadales; family Aeromonadaceae; genus Aeromonas; species Aeromonas sp. PS2Canimalfood6. Next base: position 25,195 of record NZ_JBLUXC010000049.1, on the reverse strand, counting down.
CTGTTGTTGTTGTCGACGACGGGGGCGCCGTTGGCGCTGCGCAGGGTCTTGTCGGTCATGGATGTCTCTCCTTGTTGATAGGGGGTCAGCCTACGGATCTGCACAGTGACGGGCCAATGGGCCTTTCCTAGCCCTTTGATAGGTAAGACGAATGGGTGCGGGGGGATGTGTAATGGCGCCGGATATTGCATGATGGGGGTTTCGAGAAGGAGCCTCATATGCAGATTACTATCCGTCATGCCGAACCCACCGATGCCCCCGCCTTGCGGGATCTCTACGCCCTGCCTAATGCTCAGGCGGGCACTCTGCACCTGCCCACGCCTCCCCTTAGCCAGTGGCAGAAGCGGTTGGAGAACAGTGATGTGGTCGCCTTGGTGGCGGAGGTAGATGGGGGGCTGGTGGGCCAGATAGCATTGCATGTGGAGCCCAATCCCAGACGCAAACATGTGGCAGGTATTGGCATGGGGGTGCGTGATGACTGGGCTGGCAAGGGGGTTGGCTCCGCACTGATGGCTGCGGCACTGGATCTGGCCGATAACTGGCTCAACCTGCATCGGATTGAACTGACGGTTTTCGTCGATAACGAAGCTGCGTTGGCGCTTTATCGCAAGTTCGGCTTTGTGGAAGAGGGGCGGGCCCGCGACTATGCCTTCCGGCAGGGGCGCTATGTGGATGTGTTCTATATGGCCAGGGTGCGCCGATGATCGACTATCGCGAGCGCCTGACGCCGGTGCTGCGGGCACTGGAGCAGGATCCGGATCTCTCCATCGAGGCGCTGGCGAGTCGCGCCTGCCTCTCCCTCTACCACTTCCACCGGGTATTCACCGCCGTGGTGGGGGAGGCCCCCGGCGAGATGTGCCGCCGCCTGCGGATGCAGCGGGCGGCCTGGCAGCTCTGCTACACCGATGCCAGCGTCACCGCCATCGCCCTGGGGGCGGGGCTTGGCAGCTCCCAGGCTTTCGCCAAGGCGTTTCGCCGTCACTATGGTTGCACCCCGGGGGCGTTTCGCCGCGACAAGGGCAAGAACGGACACCTGGATCGCAAGGAAGGACACGCATGGCAAGGGGCACTCCCTTATGCTGAAGGCCACTCATCAGCAAGGAGCAACACCATGAACACCGTCGAGATGGACGCCCGCACCCTGGCCTATATCCGCGTGACCGGCCCCTATGGCGAAGGGTATGACGCCGTCTGCCATCGCCTTCACCAGTGGGCCGCGCCCCGTGGCCTGGAAGGGGGAGAGTGGATCTTCATCTACCACGACAACCCCGAGGTGACGCCGCCGGCCCAGTGCCGCACCGATATCGGTATCAGCGTGCCGGTGGGTACCCTGGGGGCGGGGGAGGTGGAGACCCAGCTCATCCCCGCCGGGCGCTACGCCCAGTCCCGCTATCTCATCACGGATCGCAGCCAGTACGGGGAGCGCTGGCAGGAGCACATCGGCGATATCGTCGCGGCCGGGCTCGCCTTTGGGGACGGCCCCTGCTTCGAGCTCTATCACTGCGTGAGCAATGACCCCCTGCGCGATGACGTGAGCTTCTGCTCCAGCGTGCGCTAGGCAGGCGGCAATAAAACGAGGCGCCCAAGGGCGCCTCGTTTTATTTGGGACCAATGACTACAGCAGATATCAGGACTGGCTGGGCACCTTGTTGCGGCGGGACTTCCACCACCAGCGCAGGCGGATCTGGGAGATGAGCATCCCCGCCAGCATCAGGGCGCAGCCGACCACGGCCCGTTCGTCCAGATGTTCCCCCAGCAGCAGGACACCGCCGATGGCGGCGAACACCGTCTCCAGGCTGAGGATGATGGCGGCATGGGCCGGATGGGCACCGCGCTGCCCCACCACCTGCAGGGTATAGCCGATGCCGACCGAGACCAGACCGGCGTAGAGCAGCGCCTGCCAGCCCGCCACGGCACCACTCGCCGTCGGGGTCTCGATGACGAAGGCCGTGGCCAGGCTGAGCAGGCCGCACACCACGAACTGCACCCCGGCAAGGCGAATGGGGGCGACCCGGTTCGAGTAGTGATCCAGCACCAGCAGATGCACGGCCCAGAACAGGGCCCCGATCACTTGCAGCAGATCGCCGTAGCCGATGGTGAACTCCTCGGTGACGCTGAGGTAGTAAAGCCCGGCCATGGCGATGAGGGCGCCTACCCAGGTGTTGGCCCCGGTCTTGTGGCGCAGGGCCAGGCCGATGACGGGGACCAGGATGATGTAGAGGCCGGTGATGAAGCCCGCCTTGGCGGCCGTGGTGTAGAGCAGCCCCACCTGTTGCAGGGAGGCGGCGGAGAAGAGCACGGTGCCGGCGATGAGGCCCCCGGTCAGCAGCAGGCGGTGATCACCGGCAGGCTGGGGCGGCTGGCGTGACTTGAGCCACCACAAGAGCGGCAGCAGGGAGAGGGCGCCCAGCAGGAAGCGCAGGCCGTTGAAGGTGAAGGGCTCCATGTGATCCATCCCCAGACGCTGGGCGACGAAGCCCAGCCCCCAGATGGCGGCGGCCATCAATAACATCATGTTTGAACGCATACGGAATCATCCCTGAGAAAGAGTCTCGGCGGCACTCGGGCCCCGCCATTACGATACCTGCGAGAAGGGGCGTTTGTCGTCAGCCATTTGTTGCCGGGCGAGGGCAGGATCAGCGGCTGGCCAGCTTGGCGAGCAGGGGCAGCAGGGCGAGCAGCAGCAGGTTGCCCCTAAGGATCCAGATCACCCAGAACTGCTGCTGGGTGGAGACAAGGGGAGCCCGTCCCTGGCGCAAGGATCGGCGCCAGTGGTGGAACAGCCGGCTGGGATAGCCAAAGCTGATGGCCATGGCGAAGAACATCAGCAGCTTGGTGCGGTAACCCGGATTGGCAAACAGGATGGCCGGTGGCTGGGGATGGGCGACCACCAGCAGCACGCCCGTGATGAAGATGAGCAGCAGGGCCAGGGCGGCCAGGCTGTCAGCCAGCAGCAGCTTGCGCACCTGCTCGATGGACATGCCGCGCCGGAACAGGAAATACTCCGAGGTGATGGCACCGGTCAGGGTGATCACGGCGCAGTAATGGAGGGCAGTCAGCAGTTCCGGTTTCAACATCCAGGCCAGTTCCTTCTCGTTGGCCACCTGATGCGCTTCCGTTTGGACGCCATCAGGTGGGGCTGATATTCTGACACTACACGATGTCAGGGGATAGCATGGAGTCAGGGTTGGATAAGCGAGCAGTCTCCAAAAAGACCTGGTCCCTGGTGGCACGGATGCGCCTGGGCCTGCTTCTGCTCTTCATTCCCGTCCTGATGCTGGGCGCCATCTACTACTTGCACATGGAGCGCAGCCTGCAGCGAGAGCTGCAACAGCGCCTGCTCGCCACCAATCACCAGTTGCGCCACGTCTTCATCGAGCCCTACCTGAACGAGATGGAGCGTCAGTTCTCCCTCATCTACGACCAGGTCAAGGTGGAGGACATCAGCGGCCCCCGTCTGCGCAACACCGACTCCTATCTCAGGGAGTGGCGCCTCTACAAGGGGGTGATGGCGGATCTCATCTACATCTATGTGGGCACCGCCGAGCGCCAGATGCTGATCTACCCCGAATGGCAGGCGGATGCGGACTTCGATCCCAGGGTGCGCCCCTGGTATCAGCTGGCCAGCCAGCATGTGGGCAAGATGGTCTGGACCGAACCCTACTACGACTACACCAACGGCACGCTGGTGATCGCCCTGGCGCGGGCCATCACCGACAAGGAGGGCAAGGTGCGGGGGGTCTTCGCGGTGGATGCCATCCTGGCCCCCTTCTCCGCCCAGCTGAACCGGCAGTGGAACAGCGGTTACCAGATGATCGTCAACCAGTCGGGCAAGGTGCTGGCCCACCCCGATCCCTCACAACTGCTCAAGCCCATGACCCACCCGACCTGGCTCTCCCGCTTCAGCGGGGAGGACGGCATCTTCCTGGATCAGGCGTCTCGCCAGTTCGTGGCCTACAGCCGCCTGCCGGACCACAACTGGGTGCTGATCAGCGTGTTGCCCGCCTCCAGCATCCAGGCGGTGGTGGCGAGTGCCTCCCTCAACGTGCTCGGGATCATCGTGCTGGCCAGCGTGCTCTACATGGTGCTGGCACTGATCTGGTCCCGTTATTTCAGGCGGATGCTGGACGAGATCTCCACCGTGATCCGGGCCAGCCGGACCCAGCCTGACGAGGTGCACCAGGGGGGGATGCGCGAGCTCAGGCACGTCTATGCCGAGCTGGCGGAGGTGAGCAAGGATTATCACGAGGTGCGCCAGCAGGCGAACCTCGACAAGCTGACCGGCCTTTACAACCGGCGCTTCTTCGACGAGCGGTTGAATCGGCTGCTGCTCGATCAGGACCGCTTCTGCCTGGCCATGATCGATCTGGACGGTTTCAAGCGGATCAATGACACCTATGGTCACCAGACCGGGGACGTGGTGCTCAAGCGGGTGGCCAGCTTTGGCGCCAAGCTGCTGGGGGATCATGGCTGGGTATGCCGCTATGGCGGGGAAGAGCTGGTGGTGCTGTTCGCCAATCCGGACATCCACTTCTGCCAGATGCTGCTGGAGCAGTACAGGATTGGGGTGGCCTCCCTGCACTGGCGTGAACCCGGTCTTGGGATCACCTTCAGCGGCGGCCTGGTGGCGAGTGCCCCCGGGCTTGGGGCCAGGAGCCTGCTGACCATGGTCGATGCCGAGGTCTATCGCGCCAAGGGTGACGGCAAGAATCGCATCTACATGGTGGATCCCCTGGCTCCCCGGGACGACTCGCCCTCAGGGGATGGCATGTTGAGCAAAGAAGAGGCCTGAGGGCCTCTTCTTCATTGCGCGGATCAAGGGTGCAACTGCCAGGTCCAGAGGGGCCAGCCCAGCTCCTCGGCGCACTGGCGCAGGGCGGGGGCCGGATTGACCGCATGGGGATGGCTCACCGCCCGCAGCATGGGCAGATCGTTGTGGGAGTCGCTGTAGCCAAAGCTCCCCTGCCAGAGGTGTTCCTTTCCGGCAAAGAGCTGGTTGATGCGGGCCACCTTGCCTTCGCGAAAACTCAGGGTGCCGCGGGTCTGACCGGTCAGCATGCCGGCTTCCTCGTCGAGCAGGATGGCCACGCAGTGATCCATCCCCAACATCTGCGCCATGGGGGCCACCAGATGCTCGCCGGAGGCGGAGATGAGCACCAGCTCGTCGCCACGCTGGCGATGCCACTCGATGCGGGCCAGCCCCTCGGGGTAGAGACGCTCCCGCAGCACCTGTTCGGCAAAGTGGGTGCAGAGGGAGTCGAGCCACTGGCGCGTCCTGCCTGCCAGCGGTTGCAGGGTGAAGGCCATGTACTGGTGCATGTCCATCTTGCCCTGATGGTAGAGGGACATCATGGCCTGCTCCTCGGCCACCATGCCCGCCGGGGCCAGCTCCTGGGCCACCATGTACTCCAGCCAGAGGCTGGCGGAATCCCCCGCTATCAGGGTCTCGTCCAGATCAAACAGTGCCAGGGCCATGGCTGCTCCTCGGGTTGGCTGCCAGCATCGGGGTACTGGTTGAAAAATGAATGGGATTCATGGCGTTATGCTACCTCACAGAGTTGATCCCGGGCCACCACCAGGGTCACGGCGCTGCCCACCGGCAGCAGATCGCCGGCACGGCGGTTGAGGCAATCCACCGTCAACAGCCCTGCCTCGCACTCCACCTGATAGCGGATGACGTTGCCGAGCAGCTGCTGCTGGCGAACGATGCCGGGCAGGCTGGGCTCGTGGCTGACCGCCCCTGCAGGCAGCAGGGTGATGGACTCCGGCCGCAGCGCCAGCTTGCCGCGAAAGCGCGGGCCGAACAGGGATTTGGCCTGCTCGCCACCCAGCAGGTTGTAGTTGCCGATAAAGCCCGCCACGAACTCGCTGGCGGGGCGGGTGTAGATCTGCTCTGGCGTGCCGCTCTGGACGATGGATCCCTTGTTCATCAGGAAGATCCGATCCGACAGGGTCAGCGCCTCCTCCTGATCGTGGGTCACGAAGATGGTGGTGAGCTCGAGGCGCTGCTGGATCGCGCGGATCTGCTGGCGCAAGCTGCGGCGGATGCGGGCATCCAGCGCCGAGAGCGGCTCATCCAGCAAGAGGATCCGGGGTTGCACCACCAGGGCGCGGGCCAGCGCCACTCGCTGGCGCTGGCCGCCGGAGAGTTCGCCCGGATAGCGGCGCTCGAAGCCGGTCAGCTCCACCAGCTCTAGCGCCTCCTGCACGCTGGCGGCGAGATCCCGCCCCGGCTGGGGCTTCATCTTGAGGCCGAAGGCGACGTTGTCCCACACCGTCATGTTGGGGAAGAGCGCATAGCTCTGGAACACCATGCCGATGCCCCGCTTCTGGGGTGCCTGCCAGGTAATGTCCTCACCGGCCACCCGCACCTGACCGCCATCCACCGGGGTGAGCCCGGCCAGCGCCCGCAGCAGGGTGGATTTGCCGCAGCCGGAGGGGCCGAGCAGGGTCACCAGCTCCCCCTTGCGGATGCCGAATTCAATTCCCTCGAACACCTTGGTGTCACCGTAGGATTTGTGCAGTTGATTCACTTCTAGATGGAACATGTTGATTCACCGATGAAATCTGTTGGCTGCCCAGGTGAGCAGCAGGGTCAGCAGGAAGTAGCTCATCACCAGTGCGCTGGTGAAGTGGCCCGAGGTGGCGCGCATGTTGTAGAGGTAGACCTGCAGGGTCTCGTAACGGGTGCCCACCAGCATGTTGGCAAACACGAACTCCCCGAGCAGGAAGGACAGCGAGAGAAACAGCGCCGCCAGCAGCCCCTTGCGCAGGCAGGGGATCACCACCAGCAGGAAGGCGCGGGCGCTGCTGGCCCCCAGCAGATGGGCGGCATCCATCAGATCCTTGAGCGGCACCCCTTGCAGGCTGTTGGCCAGCGCCCGGTACATGAAGGGGAGCACCACGGTGAACCAGGTCCCGATCAGGATCCACGGCGTGCCGATGATCGGCAGCACGCCGTCAGCGTAGATCTGCAGCAGCCCCACCGAGGAGACCACGGGCGGCACCGCGAAGGGGAGCAGGATCAAGAGGTTCATCCAGGGATCCAGCCTGGGGAAGTAGTAGGCCACCACCAGCACGGTGGGCACCAGCACCAGGGTCCCAAGCAGCAGGGTGGCGAAACAGACCAGGAGGCTGCGGCCAAAGGCCGCCAGAAAGCGCGGGTCGCCCCAGAGCTTGAGATACCAGTCGAGGGTAAAGCCGTCCGGCAGCAGGGTCGCCCCCCAGCGGGTGGAGATGGAGTAGAGAAAGGTAGCCAGCAGCGGGAGCAACAGGGTGGCGACCAGCGCCCCCAGCACCCATCTGGGCCAGCGCGGCGTCAAATTATGCATGGGATTGTCCCTTGTTCACATAGCTCTTTTTCAGCAGCCACTGGTTGGCGGCTGTCACCACCCCCAGCAGCACCATCAGGATCACCGCCAGCGCCGCCGCCATGTTGGGCTCGAGGAAGATGTCGCCGGAGACCAGACTGGCCACCCGGATGGTCACCAGATTGAAGTTGCCGGTGGTGAGGGCGTAGGCGGAGGCATAGGCTCCCACCGCGTTGGCAAACAGGATGATCAGGGTGCCGAGCAGGGCGGGTGTGAGCACCGGTAGCGCCACGTGCCACACATACTGCCCTTTGCTCGCGCCGAGCAGTGCGGCGGCCTGTGGCCACTCATCCTGTAGCGCATCGAAGGCCGGGTAGAGCAGCAGCAAGGCGAGCGGGATCTGGAAGTAGGTGTAGATGAGAATAAGGCCGCTGCCCGAATAGAGGTTGAAGCCGTCGATGAGGCCCCAGGATTTGAGCAGCAGGGTCACTGCACCATTGATGCCGAGCACGATGATAAAGGCGAACGCCAGCGGCACGCCGCTGAAGTTGCCCGTCATGGTGACGAAGGCCAGCAGCACCCGCTTGACCCGCTCGCCGCTGTGGCGCAGCGCCGCCGCCCCGAGGGTGCCGATGGCGAGCCCCGCCAGGCTGGCGATGCCGGCAATGCGCAACGAGTTGCCGAAGGATTGCAGATAGAAGGGGGAGCTCAAAATCTCCCGGTAGTGGTCGAGACCCCAGCCATCGGGGGTCTGGACGCTGCCCACCAGCACCCACGCCATGGGGGCGAGCTGGAACAGGATCATCAAGAGGACAAAGGGCAGCAGCACCAGGACCGGCAGCCAGTGGCGGCGCTCCCGGCGTGGCTTCACCTGTTGATCCACGAGGATCTCGGTGGTGGCAGGCATCATCAGTGCACCTCGCGCATAAAGGCCGCCTTGAGCAGCGGGGGGGCTGCCGGCTTGTCGTGGGGAACTCCCAGCAGATCCGCCATCAGGGCGCAGAGCTGGGTCTGGGCGATCGCCACCCCATCCGGCCAGCGCTCGACGAACGCATCGCCAAAGAGCCAGAGTGGCACAGTGCGCTCCTCGGCCAGGGTGCCGCCATGGCTGAGATCGTTGTTCATGCCGTGATCCGAGGTGATCATCACCTGATACCCCTCTGCCAGCCACTGGGGCAGCAGGTCGGCAAGCAGGCTGTCCATGCGGCGAGCCTGATTGCGGTACTGGCGGGAATGGAGGCCGAACTGGTGGCCCGCATCGTCCACCCCCATGGGGTGGATCAGCAGAAAATCGGGGTCGTACTGGCTGCGCAGCCACTCGCCGTCCATCAGCAGGTGGCTGTCGGGGTAGCCGTCATCCCAGTAGAAGCAGCCGTGCTGGATGGGCAACTGTTCATCGTGAGTAAAGCGATCGCGGGCCGCCAGCCAGGGGCTCTGGTTGTAGAGTTCGCTCACCCAGTAGTAGGCCGCCGCCGCGGTGCGTTTGCCGCCGGCCCGGGCCAGATGGAAGATGGATTCGTGTTGGCTCAGGCGCGTCACCCCGTTGTGGGTGATGCCGCTCGCCACCGGCGGCACGCCGGTCAGGATGCACTCGTAGAGAGGGCGGGAGAGGGAGGGCAGGGCGGCACTCAGGGTCGTATGCAGGCCGCGCTCTGCCTCCACCATGCCACAGAGGTAGCCCATGCAATGGGCTACCTCTGCTGCCAGGCCATCCACAAGTACCACGATCACCTTGTGTTGCACTGGCCACTCCTTACTGCATGTTGATCATGACGGTTTCCTGCCACTGGCGCGGCAGGGCCTTGGAGCTCTGCTCCCAGGCGGCGTGATCCTGCACCGGCTTGGCATTGGCATACTGCTCGGCCGGCAGCAGCTTGGCTTTCACGTCATCCGGCAGGGTCACGTTGCTGCGGATGGGGCGGGCGTAGCCACGGGCCAGGTTGATTTGACCGGCATCGGAGAGGATGTATTCCCGCGCCAGCTTGGCGGCGTTGGGGTTCTTGGCCCACTTGTTGATGATGGTGGTGTAGCCGGCGATGACGGAGCCGTCGCTCGGGATCACCACATCAAACTTCTTGGGGTCGATCTGGTCGCGGTAGTTGAGGGCGTTGAAGTCCCACAGCACCCCCACTTCCACTTCGCCCTTCTCGATGTTGGCGATGGTCGGGTCGTTCAGCGACAGACGGCCCTGCTTGGCCAGCTTTCCGAACAACTCCAGGGCGGGTTTCAGATTCTTCTCGCTGCCGCCGGTGGCATAGGCCGCCGCCAGCACGCCGTTGTTGGCCTGGGAGGCGACGCCCACGTCACCCAGGGTCACCTTGTAGTCGCCACCCAGCAGGGATTGCCAGCTGGTGGGGGCGGCCTTGACCAGATCCTTGTTGATCAGGAAGGCGATGGTGCCGGTATAGGCCAGCATCCAGTGGCCGTCCGCATCCTTGGCCCAGTTGGGAATGTCGGCCCAGGTGGAGGGTTTGTAGGGCTGGGTGACACCCTGCTTGACCGCCACCGGGCCGAAGGCGCCGCCCACGTCGCCGATGTCGGCGGTGGCGTTGGCCTTCTCGGCGGCGAACTTGGCGATCTCCTGGGCGGAGCTCATGTCGGTATCCTGATGCTTGATGCCGTAGATGCTGCCGAGCTGCTGCCAGGTATCCTTCCAGTTGGCCCAGCTGTCCGGCATGCCGACGCTCTGGAGCTGGCCCTCACCGCGGGCGGCTTTTTCGAGATCCGCGATGTTCTCGGCGGCAAACAGCGGTTGACTGATGGCCACCAGGGCCAGTGCACTTGCGATCACGCTTTTCATCATCCCATCCCTCTGGACTAGGTCAGTTAAGGTTCGAGAGGGATGCTAGAGGGGAAATATGACGGTGGCGGGGCGCTTTGATGGCAGTTTCGTGACAATCGCCCTGTCATGGCGCTGTCATCAGGGGCGGTTACAACTCGGGGTCGACAACCTCTGGTCTACTCCAGTGGTGTGCAAACCCGAATGACCGACAGGGATGTGACAGTGACAGAGCGATTGAGTGAACAGGGGATGGCCGATGGCCGCATACCCTCCAAGTGCGAACAGATTTGCCGGACCCTGCGCCGCTATATCGGCAGCGGACACCTGGCGGCGGGGCAGCAGCTGCCCGCCGAACGGGCGCTGAGCGAGCGCTTCGCCACCACCCGCATCACCATCAAGGAGGCGCTCTCCAGCCTCGAGGCGGACGGCCTCATCTACCGGGCCGAGCGGCGTGGCTGGTTCGTGGCGCCGCCCCGCCTCACCTACGATCCCGCCATCCACACCCACTTTCACCAGTGGATTGGCGAGCAGCAGCGCACCGCCGAGACCCGGGTGCTGGCCCATGGCAACCAGCTTGCCAGCAGCGAGTTGTGCCGCTGGATGGGTCTGGAACCCTTTACGCCGCTCTACGAAATCCGCCGCCAGCGGCTGATCGACGGTCGCCCGGTGCTCCACGTCAGCCATCACCTGCTGGCGAGCCGCTTCCCCGGCATCGCCAGCGCTCCTCTGGCCAGCTCCCTCACCGAGCTTTACCGGCAGCGCTATGGCATAGGCCAGGGCTGGGCGAGCCTCGAGATCACCCCCTCGGCGGCCCGGGGAGAGATAGCCCGCGCCCTCAACCTGGCCCAGGGGAGCGCCGTGCTGCGGTTGGTGCGGGTCAATCATGACGAGGAGGGGAAGCTGGTGGATTGCGACATCGAGCACTGGCGACCGGACGCCATCCGCATCTGCCTGGATACCCGGGCACTGCAACCGCTCGCCACCGGTGCGCGGCAGGTGCAACTGGCAGAGTAGCGGCGTTCTGGCGCGCTGACATGGCGGATCCCGCAGGATCCACCGAGATCAGTTGTCGATGTTGGGGATCAGATCGTCGAAGCTCTGGTAGCCGCAGTCCGCCAGTTGCAGCGACATGGTGTAGGTCTTGCTGCCCTCCCGCTGGCCGATGGCGGGGCGGTTGAGCTTGAGCTCCTGATGCCAGTACTCCTTCATGCGATCGATCAGCGCCATGGCCTCGCTCTCCCCCAGATGGAGCTGGCACAGCGCCATGTAGTTGTTGGGCCTGTGCATGTTCTCCACCAGATAGTCCCCCAGCACCGACATGGCCTGGCGCGCCTGCTGGCGGGCGAAACGGCTGTGCTGCTCGAAGCTGATGCGCTCGCTGATGAGGAAGTGGTAGCTGTTGTCGATGCCAAGCTGCAGGATGCCGAGCTTCTCCAGCTTGCGCAGATAGAGGTAGCAGGAGGCATCGGTCAGGCCGTACTCCCGCTTGAGGTCGATAAGGGTCTTGTCGCGCCAGAAGATGTTGGCGAGGAAGGCATAAAGCCCCGGCTCCTTGTGAAACGCCTCGTCCTGCTCCTGGGTGAAGACGGCCCGGCGGCTCTGGGCATCCTGGGTCCGGTCCAGCAGCTCTTCGAAGGAGAGTCCCACCAGATGGCAGATCTCCAGCAGGGTGTCGAACGGCAGGGAGGGCTTGTTCATCATGCGCTTCACGGTGGCGATGGAAACCCCCATGGCTTCTGCCAGGGTCTGATAGCGGATCCCCTTGTCGGTCAGGGTTTTCTTCAGGGTGTCGAGGATGTGATTGGCCAGTGTCTGGCTGTAGGTCATGCAACTATTCCTTTATCTGCATTTTTAGTCGTGTCAGAAATTGAGTGGTTTGTCTGTATCGGGCTCAAATTTTGACACCTAGAAAAACCAGAGGAGGGTAACCCGGTGATAATGGCGGAAATGGCCTGACCAGTTGTGGTGCAAGGTGGCAGAAAATGACACTCGGTGGTGCATATCCTTCAACCTTTCAACATTTTGCTGGTGATGCATATTACATCGCACATAATTCAACACGAATCGGATTCAATACCTTCCTGGTTGAGAAAACGATTGTTTGCTTCCAATTTAAGGGTTTTTTTAACCGCAAGGTTTTATTCTTTCCTGGCATTGAGCGGAACTCGCAAGAGGTCCGCTTTTTTTCTTTTCTCCGAATCTGAGCCCGTCGTCAAGAATGGGGCGCAGTTTTGGTACTTCCTGCGCCACCGACCCCGGAAGGCAGTCCTTTATTCCCCCTGACCGGCAAACAGCTTGGGGATCTCCCGCACCAGCCAGCTCTTGGCTTTGCCCATGGTGTCCCGCCGCCAGGCCAGCACGACCTGGATCTGGTGGCGATATTCGGGACTGATCACCTTGAGTCTGCCCGCCTTGATGTCCTCTTCAATCCAGCGTTGCGGCATGGTGCCGATGCCGAGCCCCGCCAGCAGCGCGTCCCGCTTCTCCCCCATGGTGCTGACGGTCAGGCGCGGCTGCTTGTCGAGCAGGCGGTAGGTGAGCACGGGCTTGCGCAGCGCCGTGTCGGCCACCGCGATGGCGCGATAGCGGCGCAGGGTCTCGTCCGCCAGGGGTTCGGGTTCCTGATGCAGGGGGTGATCGGGATGGGCGACGTAGAGCATCACCTCCTCCCTGAGTACCTGGTGCTTGATACCGGTCATGGCGATATCGGCATTGAGAGAGGAGATGAGCAGGTCGGCGCGGCCATCTTCCAGGCACTCCCAACTGCCCGCCAGCACCTCGGCGCGAAACCTCAGCCGGGTATCGGTCTGTTCGGCCAGCCGATCCACCAGGGGGTAGAGAGCCTGTACCGGCATCAAGGCATCGACGGCGATGGTGATGTCGGTCTCCCAGCCACGGGAGAGGGCCCGGGTCTCCCCCACCAGGTGCTCGGCCGCCTCCAGCAGCACCCGGCCCCGCTCCAGCAGCATGCGGCCCGCCGGGGTGAATTTGGTCCTGTGGCCGCTGCGGTCGAACAGCATGGCGTCCAGCTCGTCTTCCAGCTTTTGTACCGTGTAGCTCAGCGCCGAAGGCACCTTGCCCAGCTCGTCGGCCGCTGCCGCGAAGCTGCCACGGCGGTCGATGGCGTCCAGCACCCGGATCGCCTCCAGGGTCAGCGCCCGCTCCTTGTTCGATTCCTTGGCCATATCCAACCTTCAATTTTTTTGAATGTGTTTACCAGATTATCTCGCTAACAACTTAGGGGAAGTCACTTTAATATTCAATCAACGCTTAGGCAGGAACGCCTGGCAGCCAAATAAAAGGTAGTTCCGGGCTGAGACATCCCCAAACACGATGTCTGATGTCAGCAAAAGAACAACATAGTATTTGAATGATCTCTTGCATGGATGCATTGATTCGGGCCCAAGGGGCCTTGGCAATGACATAAAACCCAAGAGAGTGAATGAACATGAAAAACGTAATCAAGATGCTGGCCGTTGCAGGCCTGATGACCGCAGGTGCCGCCCAGGCTTCCGTTCCCGCTGACTTCAATGCCGCCCCGGGCGTGCTGTTCGTCAACTGGAGCGCCACCGCCGCGATGGACGGCAAGGCCAACCCCATGCTGGAGGTGCGCGACGAGTCCGGTGATCTGCTGGCTTCTGTCCACGCCAACCTGATCGGCACCCAGCAGGTCGCCATCCCGAGCCGCACCCAGGGCAACCTGACGGTGAGCCTGGGCAACGAAAGCAGCAGCTACCGCATCCCCTTCGGTCTGGGTGACGGTCGCCAGCGTTAATGAACCAACTTGGTCAGTGAGGAGCACACCATGATGAAATTGAGAGCCGCAGAAGCACGGGGCAAGGCCAACTTTGGCTGGCTGGATGCCCGTCACAGCTTCTCCTTCGGTCACTACTATGACCCGGAATGGATGGGACACTCTGCCCTGCGGGTCATCAATCAGGATCGGGTGGCGCCGGGTGGCGGTTTCGCGACCCACCCTCACGCCAACATGGAGATCCTCACCTGCGTGCTGCAAGGCACCATAGAGCACAAGGACAGCCTCGGCCACGCCGAGCAGATCCCGGCGGGGGATTTCCAGCTGATGAGCGCAGGGTCCGGCATCCGGCACAGCGAGTACAACCCCTCGCAAACCGAGCCGCTCTCCCTGCTGCAAATCTGGATCGAGCCGAATGAACACGGCACGACCCCGGGTTATCAGCAGAAGAAGATTGAAAACAAGCCCGGGATGACGCTGGTGGCGTCACCGGACGGCGAGGCGGGATCCTTCAGGATCCGCCAGCAGGCCAGAGTGTGGCGGCTGCAGCTTGCCGAAGGGGAGACCCTCGAGTGGGCATTGCAAGGGCGTCATGGTTACCTGCACATGATTTCAGGGGAGCTGACCGGCAACGGTCTGGCTGCCCGACCCGGCGACGGGCTGCTCAGCCGCGACGAGTCGAGCTGGGTGCTCACCGCCTCCAGGGGGAGTGAAGCCCTGCTGTTTGACCTGCCTTGATAGAAAAATCTTGGCGAAATGAATGAGTTAACAATTAGCTTTTACACTGTAAATACCATGATGGTAAGCAAAGGAATATGACGATGGACAAGATGAAAGATGTGGCACTGCTGGTGGGTCGTGTACTGCTGGCGCTGATGTTCGTGATGGCTGGCTGGGGCAAGATCGGCGGTTACGCCGGTACCCAGGGTTACATGGAAGCCATGGGCGTGCCCGGGTTCATGCTGCCCCTGGTGATCCTGCTGGAGCTGGGTGGCGGTCTCGCCATCGTGCTGGGCCTGTTTACCCGCAGCCTCTCCGTGCTGCTGGCCGGTTTCACCCTGATGGCCGCCTTCATCTTCCACTATCAGCCTGCCGAGCAGATGCAGATGCTGATGTTCATGAAGAACGTCTCCGTGGCCGGTGGTTTCCTGGCCCTGGCGGCGGCCGGTGCAGGGGCTTTCAGCCTGGATGCCCGCCTCGGCAAGCACTGGTAATACCCTGACGTTTCAAGTTTTCCAACGCCTTTTGGCCGGTGCCCCGCACCGGCTTTTTTATGTCCGCTTCCCGGGGATGCCATCTGTGTGACGGCGCGCAGCCCGGACGCCACAAGTGCCTTTTGCATCTTATCCCCCGATCCCCGACAATCCCGATTCGCGTGCCGTGACGGGAATGCCAGAGAGTGTCCCCCCGCGCACCCCCTCTTCATGAAATTGGCGGGAGTCGTCCATGTTTACCCTCTACCACTCCAATCAGCTGGATCTGCTCAAAGAGCTGCTGGTGAGCCGCATCCGGCAGGCTCCGCTCTCCCACCCCTTCGATCGGGAGCAGATCCTGGTGCAGAGTCCCGGCATGGCCCAGTGGCTCAAGCTGGAGCTGGCCAAGGCGTTCGGCATCGCCGCCAACATCGACTTTCCCCTGCCCGCGAGTTTCATCTGGGAGATGTTCACCCGGGTGCTGGCGGACGTGCCCCGCCAGAGCCCCTACAACAAGGGGGCCATGAGCTGGCACCTGATGACCATTCTGCCCACCCTGCTCGGCAGACCCGCCTTTGCGCCCCTCGCGGCCTATCTGGGGGGCAGTGACGGGGCGGCGCCGGAGCAGGTGCGGCTCTGGCAGCTCTGCCAGAAGGTGGCGGATCTGTTCGACCAGTATCTGGTCTACCGGCCGGACTGGATCGCCCGCTGGGAAGAGGGGGAAGGATTGAGCCAGGAGCTGGCCGGAGTGAGCGGTCAGGATTGGCAGCCCGAGCTCTGGCGCGAGCTGGTGGCCCGCACCCTGGCCCTCAGCCCCAGCGGCTACCACCGCGCCAACCTCTACGAGGCCTTCATCCACGAGCTGGAGCGCACCCGGGATCTGCCGGGCAGGCTGCCGCAACGGGTCTTCGTGTTCGGCATCTCGGCCTTGCCGCCCCGCTATGTGGAGGCCCTTCTGGCCCTCGGCAGCCGCCCCGAGGTGGAGGTACACCTGTTTGTGACCAACCCCTGCCGCTACTACTGGGGGGATTTGCTCGATCGCAAGACACTGGCGCGCCTCGAAAACAAGCTCAAGCCCGGCACGGATCTCGAGACCCTGCAGGGCCCCGCCAACCCCTTGCTCGCCTCCATGGGCAAGCTGGGGCGCGACTACCTGCACCAGCTGATGGAGTTGGAGGTGCCGCAGATCGAGGCCTTCGTCGACATCGAGGATCGCGACGATGAGGGCAAGGTCACCTTGCTGCGGGCCATCCAGAAAGACGTGCTGGAGCTGGCGGAACGGGGGGCCGGCGAGTTCAACCTCGATGCCAGCCACCACAAGAGCCCTGTCAGCCTGGATGACGGCACTTTGCAGATCCACGCCTGCCACGGCCCCATGCGGGAGCTCGAGGTGCTGCATGACCGGCTGCTGGCCCTGTTCGAGCAGGATCCCACCCTCACCCCCAAAGACGTGGTGGTGATGATGCCGGACGTCAACAGCTACGGTCCCTACATCCAGGCCGTCTTTGGCAAGGAGGGCGGCAAGGGGCGGGGCGGGGCCCGCGGCCAG
This sequence comes from Aeromonas sp. PS2Canimalfood6, assembly GCF_048276795.1. NCBI lineage: Bacteria > Pseudomonadati > Pseudomonadota > Gammaproteobacteria > Aeromonadales > Aeromonadaceae > Aeromonas > Aeromonas sp. PS2Canimalfood6. The sequence continues at coordinate 8,607 of NZ_JBLUXC010000049.1, read as the reverse complement.
ATCCCCTTTGCGATCTCCGATCGGGCGGCGAGCCAGGAGAGCCCGCTGCTGCAAAGTTTCCTCGCCCTGCTCAGGCTGCCGAACGCCCGCTTCCGGGCGGGGGAGCTGCTCGCCATCCTGGAGGTGCCCGCCGTGCTGCGCCGCTTCGAGCTGGACGACGACGAGTTCAACGTGCTGCGGCGCTGGGTGCAGGAGACCGGCATCCGCTGGGGGCTGGATGACGACTATCCCGAGCGCTTCGCGCTGCCGCGTCTGTCCGGCAACAGCTGGCTGTTCGGCCTGCGGCGCATGCTGCTGGGTTTTGCCATGGGGGACGGGGAGCCGGTGGCGGGGATCCTGCCCTATGCGAACATCGAGGGTCAGCAGGGGCTGATCCTCGGCAAGCTCGCCTGGTTCGTCGACTCCCTGGCGGAGTTTCTGCCCAGGCTGCAACAGGCGCAGCCGCTGGCCGAATGGCACGCCTGCCTGCTGGCGCTGCTGGAGCGCTTCTATCTCGCCGACGAGGATGAAGAGCGCCAGCTCCAGCTCATTCGCAGCCAGCTCACCGACTGGCAGGCCCAGCTCGGCGAGGCCCGCTTCGAGCAGGCCATCAGTGCCGACCTGTTGCAGGACTACCTCGGCAGCGTGCTGGGGGAGTCCCGCTCCAGCCAGCGCTTCCTCGCCGGTCAGGTCAACTTCTGCACCCTGATGCCGATGCGCTCCATCCCCTTCCGCCAGGTCTGCCTGCTCGGCATGAACGACGGCGTCTACCCGCGCACCCTGCCCCCCATGGGCTTCGATCTGATGGCGGTGGCCTCGCGGCGCGGGGACCGATCCCGCCGGGATGACGACCGCTACCTCTTCCTCGAAGCGCTCCTCAGTGCCCAGCAGGGGCTCTACATCAGCTATCAGGGGTTCAGCGCCCAGGACAACAGCGAGAAGGTGCCCTCCGTGCTGCTGGCGGAGCTCATCGACTACGTGCGCCAGGGCTTCGTGCTGGAGGGGGATGAAGATCTCGACGATGACACCTCGGGCCAGCGGCTGCTCGAACACCTGATCGTGGCGCACCCCCTCACCCCCTACAGCCCGGCCTACTTTTACCCCGAGCCCGGCTCCGGTCTCTTCACCTATGCCGCCGACTGGCTGCCGGCCCTGAGCCCGGAGCGGGGTGCCGCCAACTTCCAGAGCGGCGATCTGCCCCTGCCCGCAGAGTGGGGCAGGGAGCAGGGGCTGGAGCTGGCGGAGCTGCTGCGCTTCTATCGCCAGCCCGCCAGGTACTTCCTCAACCGCCGCCTCAAGGTGTGGTTCGAGCTGGAGGAGGCGACCATCGAAGACAGCGAGCCCTTCGAGCTGGACGGCCTGCAGCACTATCAGCTCAAGGCGCTGCTGCTGGATGCCCATCTGACCGAAGGGGAGAGCGAGGCCCGTCGCCATCGGCTGCAACTCTCCGGCCTGTTGCCGCAAGGGTGGTTCGGCAGCCTGCTGCTGGAGGAGATCGACGGCGAGATGGGCAAGCTGGCGGCGCGGCTGCGCCCCTGGACGGGGGACAAACAGGCGGTGGAGATCGACATCGCCCTGGCCCAGGGGCAGCTTCAGGGCTGGATAGACACCCAGAAGGGACGAGCGCTGGTGGTCAAACCCGGCAGCTTCAACGGCAAGGATCTGCTGCTGGCCTGGATCCAGCACCTTTGCCTCTCATTGAGCAGCGCCCCCGGCGACACCCTGCTGTTCGATGCCAAACAGAGTCTGCGGCTGCCAAGGCTTGCGGCGGACGAGGCGCGGCCCAGGTTGGCGGCCCTGGTGGCCCTCTGGACCCAGGGGATGAAGCGGCCGCTGACCTTCTTCCCGAGCACCGCCTGGGAGTGGCTCAGGGCGATCGAGAAGGATCCGGCAAAGCCGGAGGAGGCCGACAAGGCGGCACTTGCCCGCTTCAACGGCGGCTACATGGTGACGGGAGAGGGGCAGGACGTCTATGTCGCCCGCTGCTTCCCGGAACTCGATGACGAGGTGCTGGCCCAGTTGCAGGGGCTGGCCCGTGAACACCTGACCCCGCTCCATCAGGCGCTGGAGGAGTTGCAATAATGGCTAACCCGCTCAATCCCCTGCGTTTTCCCCTCTATGGCGAGCGGCTGATCGAGGCCTCCGCCGGGACCGGCAAGACCTATACCATCGCGGGCCTCTATCTGCGCCTCTTGCTGGGCCACGGCCCGGTTATCGAACAAGCAGGCGAGGAGGGGGGAGACGCCGGTCAGCCCTGTGCCCACGAGCGGCCCCTGTCGGTGACCGAGATCCTGGTGGTGACCTTTACCGAGGCGGCCACCGCCGAACTGAGGGGGCGGATCCGCGCCCGCATCCACGAGGCGCGTCTCGCCTTTATGCGCGGCCACAGCACGGACACCCTGCTGGCCCAACTGCTGGCGGAGGTGGAGGATCACGATCTGGCGGCCCGTCGCCTGCTGGCCGCCGAGCGGCAGATGGACGAGGCGGCGGTCTTCACCATCCACGGCTTCTGCCAGCGGATGCTCAGGCAGAATGCCTTCGAGTCGGGCGCCCTCTTTGAAACCGAATTTTTGACCGACGACAGCCGGCTCCGGCTGCAGGCGGTGAGTGACTACTGGCGCGCCGAGTTCTATCCGGTGGATCAGCCCCTGGCCCGGGCGGTGCGAAGGCTCTGGCCGAGCCCCGCTGCCCTGCTGCGGGAGATGGGGAGCTGGCTCGACAACGACGAGCTGGAGATCCGCCCGGTGGCGGGGGACGAGACCCTGGCGGCGCGGCACAGCGTCGCCATGGCCCGCATCGGGGCGGTGAAAGCCGGGTGGCTGGCGCAGACGGACGAGATCCGCCGCCAGACCGAGGGGCAGATCAGCCGTTACACCGGCAAGAACTACGAGGGCTGGCTTGCCAAGATTGGCGACTGGGCGCAGGACGAGACCAGCGGCTACGTCCTCCCCAAGGAGCTGGAGCGCTTCGGCCAGCAGGCGCTGGAGGAGAACCTCAAGAAGGGGGGAACGGTGCCCACCCTGCCGCTCTTTGGGGAGATAGACGCCCTGCTGGCGAGCCGACCCGGCATCCGGGATCTCGTCTTGCAGCGGGCGGCCAGGGTGGTGCGCAGCCGGATGCAGGAGAGCAAGCGCCAGGCCCATCAGCTCTCCTTCGACGATCTGCTGCGGGATCTCGACGGGGCGCTCGGCTCGGGCCTGGGGGAGCGGCTGTGCGAGCGCATCCGCGCCACCTACCGGGTCGCCATGATCGATGAATTCCAGGATACCGACCCCCAGCAGTACCGCATCTTCCATCGCCTTTACGGCGGTCACCAGGACACGGCGCTCCTGATGATCGGCGACCCCAAGCAGGCCATCTACGGCTTTCGTGGCGCCGACATCTTCACCTACATCCAGGCGCGGCGAAATGTGAGCGCCCACTACACCCTGGGGCGCAACTGGCGCTCAAGCCGCGCCCTGGTGGCGGCGGTCAACGGCCTGTTCGAGCGGGCGAAGGATCCCTTCATCTACGAGGCGGACATCCCCTTCCTGCCGGTGGAGGCGCAGGGCAAGAGCCGGGCACTGCTGATCGAGGGGCAGACCGCCCCCGTGCTGCACTGCTGGCAGCTCACCGGTCAGCCCACCTTCAACAAGGGGGAGTACCAGAGCAGGATGGCCCGCGCCACGGCGGCGGAGATCCATCGCCTGCTCACGCTGGCCCGGGAGGGCAAGGCGATGCTCGGCAGCGAGCCGGTCAGGGCCGGGGATATCGCCGTGCTGGTGCGCACCGGCGCCGAGGGCAAGCTGGTGCAGCAGGAGCTGGCGCGCCTTGCCATCACCTCCGTCTATCTGTCGAACCGCGAGAGCGTGCTGGCCCAGGTGGAGGCGCGGGAGATCCTCCTGATCCTGCACGCCTGCCAGAACCCGAGCGATGAGCGAAGCCTTAGGGCAGCGCTCGCCACCGGCTTGTTCGATCTCGATGCCAGGGCTCTGGACGCGCTGGCCTCGGACGAGCGGGCCTGGGAAAGCGCGGTGCAGGAGTTCATGGGATACCGCGCGGTCTGGCATCGCCACGGGGTGCTGGCCATGCTGCGGGCCCTGATGCACGGGCGCAACCTCGCCGCCTCCCTGCTGGCGAGCCCCTACGGGGAGCGGCGGCTGACCAACTTCCTCCATCTCGGCGAGCTGCTGCAACAGGCGAGCTGCGAGCTGGACGGGGAGTACGCCCTGCTGCGCTGGCTCGGGGAGGCGGTGAGCCAGCCCAACGGCCAGGACGGGGAGCAGATACTTCGCCTGGAATCCGAGCGCAAGCTGGTGCAGATCGTCACCATCCACAAATCCAAGGGGCTGGAGTACCCGCTGGTCTTCCTGCCGTTCATTTGCAGCCACCGCGCCGCCGACACCCCCCTGTTCCACGAAACGGGGGAGGCGGGCAATCGCACCGTGCTCGATCTCACCGGTGCCGAGGCGTCCCTGGCCGAGGCCGACAAGGAGCGCCTCGCCGAAGACTTGCGCCTGCTCTACGTGGCCCTGACCCGGGGGGTCTATGCCACCTGGCTCGGGCTGGCGCCGGTGCGCTCCGGGGCGGGCAAGTCGGAGAAGACCGACCTGCACCGCACCGCCATCGGCTACCTGCTGCAAAAGGGGGAGGAGGGGGACGCCGGGACACTGGCGACCGCCCTCACCGACCTGGCCCAGGCGCTGCCGGGGGTGGCCGTCGGTGAGCCCTCGCTCACCCGCCCGGCCCCGCTGCCCGCCGAAGCGGAGACGCCGGGGGAGCCCAGCGTGCGCGCGTTCCAGGGGCAGCTTGAGCGGGACTGGTGGATCAGCTCCTACTCCGGGCTCGCGGCCCAGGGCAACGGCCACGGCAAGGGGGTGCTGGCCAACCCCGGCTTCGACGACGAGGTGGCCACCGAGGCTGCCGTCACCGTGCAGGAAGAGGAGGCGCCCGCCCCTTCCATCTTCACCTTCCCCAAGGGGGCGCGTCCCGGCACCCTGCTCCACAGCCTGTTCGAGACCATCGACTTCGAGCACGCGAAGGGCGAGTCGCTGGCACAGCACATCGCCGCCCTGCTGACCCAGGAGGGGTTCGACGAAGGCTGGGCCCCCGTGCTGCAACAGCAGGTGGAGGCGGTGCTGGATACCCCCCTTGAGACCGGCCTTGGGGATCCGGTGCGGCTGCGGGATCTGGCCCCCGAGCGCAAACAGGTGGAGCTGGAGTTCTTCCTGCCCATGGGGCGGGTGACGGCACCGGCGCTCACCGCACTCTGCCAGCAGCACGACCCCCTGTCGCGGGACGGCAAGCCGCTCGGTTTTGCCACCGTGCAGGGGATGCTCAAGGGCTTCATCGACCTGGTGTTCGAGTGGCAGGGGCGCTGGTATCTGCTCGACTACAAATCGAACCACCTTGGCATGAGCCCCGCCGATTACGGCCGCCCGGCCCTGGAGCGGGCCATGGTCGAGCATCGCTACGATCTGCAATACCAGCTCTATTCGCTGGCGCTGCATCGGCTGCTCGCCTTGCGGCTGCCGGGCTACGATTTCGACCGGCATTTTGGCGGGGTCTTCTATCTCTTCCTGCGCGGCATGCCCCAGGGGGGCATTTTCCATGCCAGGCCCAGCCGGGAACTGGTGCTGGGGCTGGACGAGTTGTTTAGTAAAGGTGTGACATCTGACGATCATCGTTTAGAGAAATCGAACAAGGCAGAGGCATGAGGGGCGAGATGAAGGGCGAAACCATGATAGAGCGGCTGAAAGCCTTGGCGCTGGCGGGGCGCATCCGCCAGCTTGACCTGCAATTTGCCAGGCTGGTGGCCGACCTTGGCGGCAGCCCCGAGCTGGTGCTGGGGGCCGCGCTCGCCTGCCATGAGCTGGGGCGCGGCCATGTCTGCCTGCCGCTGGCGATGCTCGCTCAGGGCGGTGACGGGCAGGGATCCTCGCGCCCCTTCGGGCTGGATCCGGATCAGAGCCGGGATCTGCTGGCGGATCTCGCGGATCCCGCGAGCTGGCCCGCCCTCTTTGCGGCCAGCCCCCTGGTGGGGAGCGAACAGGAGGAGGGGGAGATCCCCCGCTGGCCCCTGCGACTCTGGGGGGATCGCCTCTACCTCACCCGCTACCACGACTTTGAGCTGGGGGTGGCCCGCCACCTTAGCGCCTTGAGTGAACGGGCCGAATGGCCGGAGATTGCCCCGGCCCTGTCACGCCTCTTTGCCCGCGACTACGGCCTGGTGTTCGGGGCCCTGCTCAAGGCCCGCCTCGCGCCGGACTTCTCCGTCCGCCACTTTGTGGAGAAGTACCTGGATCTGGTCTTCCCCCATGAGGTGGAGTGGCCCGCCGTGGAGACCCTGCTAAAAAGCGCCCAGGCGGCCAGCGAGCTGGAGCGGCTGGATACCCTGGTGCCCGAGGCGCTCTGCTGCAACGGCCAGAAGCTGGCGGCGGCCATGGCGGCGGCGCGCCCCTTCGCGGTCATCTCCGGCGGCCCCGGCACCGGCAAGACCACTACGGTGGCCAAGCTCCTCGCCATCCTGGTGGAGACCGGCCTGCAAGGGGGCAAGGCCCCGGCGATCCGGCTGGTGGCCCCCACCGGCAAGGCGGCGGCGCGCCTCACCGAGAGTATCGGTTCTGCCCTGCAGGCCCTGGACCTGCCCCCCGAGTGGGTGGAGGCCATCCCCACCGAGGCGGGCACCCTGCACCGGCTGCTCGGGGTGATCCCCGGGCGCAGCCAGTTCCGCCATCACAGAGGCAACCCGCTGCACCTGGACTTGCTGGTGGTGGACGAGGCCTCCATGGTGGACCTGCCCATGATGGCGCGCCTGCTGGATGCGCTGCCCCGCCACGCCCGCCTCATCCTGCTCGGCGACAAGGATCAGCTCGCCTCGGTGGAGGCAGGGGCCGTGCTCGGCGATATCTGCAGCTTTATCGAACAGGGCATCAGCCCCGCGCAGGCACACTGGCTCTCCCGCCAGACCGGCTATCGCCTGCAAGGCACGCCAGCGGGGGCCAGCGTGCGCGACAGCCTCTGTTTGCTCTCCAAGAGCTGGCGCTTTGACCAGCATTCGGGCATCGGCCAGTTGGCGCGGGCCTGCAACAGCGGCGACGGGGCGGCGGTGGAGGCGGTCTGGAGCGCAGGATTTGGCGACATCCGCCTGCACCCCTGGGCGGGGGAGGCTTACAACGCCCTGATTGCCGAGGGGGTGGCCGGTTATGGCAGCTACCTCAAGGCGGCCCGGGCCGGCGAGGACCCGGCGGCGGTGTTCAAGGCGTTCAACGGCTTCCAGATCCTCTGCGCCCTGCGGGACGGCCCCTTCGGGGTGACGGGGCTCAACGAGCGGCTCGAACTGGCCCTCGCCAAGGCAGGGCTGATCCAGCGTGACGGCGACTGGTATGCGGGCCGCCCGGTGATGGTGGTGCGCAACGACCACGGGGTGGGCCTCTACAACGGCGACATGGGGCTCTGCCTGCCCGATGACACCGGCCGCCTCAAGGTGTGGTTCGAGCAGCCGGACGGCACCCTGCGGGCGCTGTTGCCCAGCCGGTTGCCGCCCCATGAGACGGTCTACGCCATGACCATCCACAAATCCCAGGGCTCGGAGTTTGCCCATACCGTGCTGGTGCTGCCCGACAGCCCCAGCCCGCTCTTGACCCGCGAGCTGGTCTATACCGGCATCACCCGCGCCAAGGCCCGCCTCGATCTCTACGGCGATCGCGCCCTGCTGGCACAGGCGGTGCGGAAAAAGACCGAGCGGTATTCCGGATTGGCACAGAGGTTGGGGGAGTGATTCAGAAGGGGAGGAATGAGCTATTGCGTTTAACTTGTATTATCAAGGACGTTAATAATATTTAATTTTGGAGTGAATATGTTACAACCAATTATAAAAGAGAGTAGTGTCACGTCTAGTGAAGCTTTTTTAGCTTATTTATGTGATAAAACATTTTTGAGTCTTTGGTCGTATCCCAATGTATATACCAATGAAGGATTTAGTAAGACTAAAACAGGAAAGGAATTATGTGATCTATTAGTTGTCTTTAATAACAACATTTTTATTTTTTCTGACAAAGATATAAAGTTCAATCGTGAAGCCGAAATAAATGTTTCATGGGAGCGATGGAAGAAAAAATCTATACCTGATTACCCATGATTAGCAGTCACCACGAGCTATACTGATCTTACGTACAGTTACTGAGGTGCGAGATCATGGCCAAAAGCAAAGTCCAATTCCAGAAAGGCTACAGCCTGTTTGATTTTTTCAAGGACTATGGCACTGAAGCGCAGTGCGAAAACGCGCTGCTTGCTTGGCGTTTTCCGAACGGTTTCATCTGTCCTGAGTGCGCCAACAAGACCTGCTGTCGCCTGAAAAGTCGGCCACGCGTGCTGCAATGCAATAACTGCCGTCACCAGATGTCATTGACTGGAAACACGATTTTTGCAAACACAAAACTCCCACTGACCAAGTGGTTTCTGGCGATGCAGCTGCTGTCACAGACCAAAACTGGCTTGTCAGCGATGGAGCTAAAGCGCCAGTTGGACGTCAAATATGACACCGCCTGGATGCTCAAGCACAAGCTGCTGCAAGCCATGAAAGAGTCCGATGACAAGCAGCCCATCAGCGGCATCATTCAGCTCGATGATGTCTACTGGGGTGGCGAG
>NZ_JBLUXC010000048.1:0-34095 GCF_048276795.1 Aeromonas sp. PS2Canimalfood6 | reverse complement strand
TTGCGGCGGAGCACCGTTGGAGGTGATCAAGCAATACATTCAAAACCAGCGGGGCTGACGCCCCGGCGAAATTCCCCTCCCACCTACGTCGGAGGGAGTCCCCTTTCGCATTTAAGATGGCGTGAACCTGGGCGCTGCCCAACAGGGTGAGGGTCAGGATGAGCGCGGTCTGTCTGAACATGATCAATACCTCTGGCAATGGGTCATTCGGGCTTGCCGCTCCCTGGGCGGCAAGGGGCTTGCGTTGGCGAGCTGCAGCCCTCTCTCACCATAGCAGGAGCGAAAGACGATGCCTGTATCAGCTCTGGGGGATGCGGACCCCCTTGTCGAGGTAGAGGCTGCTGTAGTGGGCGCGGTGGGTGACGAACATCACCTGATGGCGACTGCCATCGGAGAGAATGATGAAATCACCGGCCTGTGCCGGGCTTTGCAAGCGGATCTCGTGTTCGGGGGCCGTCAGCTTGTCGGCCTCCTCCCGGAAGGTGAGGGTGTAGGAATACATATGGCGCTCCACCGCAGGCTCATATACAGACACGCCTACAACTCTAGCCGCGGTGGCCGGGATCCGCGGCGCCCAAGCGGCGCCGATGGTGCAGATAATGTCAGCAACGGTGAGGCACAGGGATCAGGGACGACCACTGAGCAGGATGGCGCCGCCCAGGGTGATGAAGAGTCCGCCGGTGATGCGGCCAACGAGGCGCTCGCCGCGACCTGGCTTGAAGTAGCGACCGGCGCGCCTAGCCAGGGCGACATAGCACAGATGCACCAGGCTGACGATGGCGCAGATGGTCAGGTACATGGTGATGAACTGCAGCGTCAGCGGACTCTGGTGATCGAGGAACTGGGGCAGCAGAGCGCAGAGGAAGACGATGGTCTTGGGGTTGCTGGCGGAGACCAGAAAGGCTTCTCGCAACAAGGAGAGGGTGGTTCTGGTGCGTCCCCGAGCGGTGGAGGGAGAGAGCCCTTGGGCACCGGTATTGGCCGCGCGCAGCGCCTTGTAGCCCAGATACACCAAGTAGCCACCCCCCGCCAGCTTGAGGGCGACAAAGAGGGGAGGCAGGGTTTGCAGCAGGGGCCCACCCCCATGGCGACCAGACCGATGAGGATGGCCTGGCACCCCAGGTTGCCGAGGATGCTGACAAGGGCGGCGCGCCAGCCGTGTTGCAGACCGTTCTTGACCACCAGCAGCACATTGGGGCCAGGGGTCAGTGTCGCCAGCAGATAGGCCAGCGCAAACAGCATCCAGGTATTGGGGTTCATGAGCACATCCTTGGCGTCAAAGCTGGCATGATGCCAGCCTCTTTGACGAGTCGTCCAGCGGCGTCTCTCCCGGCCCCGAAGAGGATCCAGGCGAGAGCAATCAGGTGCAGCATGGTCTGCGGCTGGAAATGCAATAGGCAAGGATATGTATAAAAAAACCGCATGAAGGCAGTTTTTGATGATGCCTTCACATCGCAGATAAGCTGTCTTTTTTCTCGCCGGTCAACTAATGGCGTCGCAGCATACTGATTTCACCGATGTCGATGGATTGCCAATCGTAACCGCTGACCATCCTGCCACGAGCTTGTGGACGGGTGACGGTTTGAAAGAGCGATCTTCCTTTGGTGCGAGACAGGTCACGGTTGTGGACAGAAAGATCCCCTCTACTTGGCCATATGGAACCGCAATGAAAGAGGGGGGGAGGATGTCACTTTTTGATGAGCGTCGTGTGCAGGATCTCTGTGCCCGCTTGCTGGCAGACACTAATAACCAGGGATATTCACTCGATAGCAAGCATGGCCGTGAGTTGAGAGATCTCCTGCAGGCTGTGGGTGGAGTCAAGCCAGTGGGACGAGGGGCTCGTCATGTGTTGACCGATGCTGGAAGGAATTATCTCGCAGCACAGCTGGCACAGGTTGCACCAGTGATGCCGGACAGGCGTGACACGATACGGGCTCTCGGGGTGGACCTGCCCGCACATCTAAACCAGGCCAGTTTTCATGCCCTCTGGCATGGGGACAGCAAGAGCGGGATAGATCCAGATAATGATGCTATCGACATCACGCTGACACAGGATGAAGTGATTCGACTTCGCACGCTGAGCCCGTTGTCACTCATCGACAAGGACGGACTGCGCCACGACATGAGGGCGCAACTGGCACTATTGGGAGAGCTGGTCTTACCGGAGCGCTGCTTGAGTAAGTTACATGGCATTGAGTGGCAGGGGCGGCAACTGGTCACGGTGGAGAACAAGGGAGCTTTCGTGGATTACCCGCTGCAAGTGGGGGAGTTGTTGCTCTATGTGCCTGGCCGCAATACCAAGTTGGCACGTCAGGTATTCCCGCTGTTGCCGGCTGCCGTACCCTGGGCCCATTTTGGCGATCTGGATCAGCGCGGATTGGATATCGCTAACGAGCTGGCCCATGCCCTTCGTCGTCCGTTGGCTCTTTGGCTACCCGACACCTTGATGGCCTATGTTCATCACTATGCCCGCACTCTGATCCGCCGTCTGGAGGGGCAACCGATCAGCAGAGGCAAGATCCCATGGGAGGAGGTCCCCGTGGTGAGTGAGCATGGCAAGCAACTGGAAGAGGTCCTTATATATCTGATCGAAAGGGGATTGTGGTTGGAACAGGAAGTATTGGTGCTAGCCGGAGGTTGGCAGTCATGGCCACTCGACGCGCCTTGCGGCCAACGCAGTAATGAAAAAACCGCCATCAGGCGGTTTTAATGGTTGTCAGCCCCTATTTCAGGGCTTTTTTCAGCTTTTTGATCTTGCTTTCGTGCTTGGCGATTTTCGCCTGGCGGGCGGCGATCTTCTTCTTGATCTCTTTCTTGCTGGCCATGGGGCGGCTCCTTGTCTCGTGGGCGCCATGGGGATCAGGGTGCCCGGGGTCTTTCCATGCGTGCCGGGAAGGCCCTCTCCGTTGGCGCACTGACAGTCAGGGGAGGGGCATACCGCGGAACTGGTTTGCAGGATAGTCCAGTTTCCCGCGAGTGCCACCCGAACGGCAGGAAACAGAGGCAACAAAAAAGCGCCCCTGGGGGCGCTTCTGGCTTGAAGGGGCGGTATCAGGCCTTCTTCAGGTAGGCGGCCACCAGCACGATCTGCATGCCGTTGACCTTGCCCTCGATGTGCAGCGGGTTGTTGGTCAGGCGAATGCCCTTGACCAGGGTGCCGCGCTTGGCGGTGAAGCCCGCGCCCTTGACGTCCAGATCCTTGATCAGGGTGACGGAGTCCCCTTCCACCAGCACGGCGCCATTGGAGTCGACGGTCGGCACGCTGTCGTCATCGTCGCTGGTCACGCCGGCGTCTGCCCAGGCCTTGACCTCGTCTTCCATGTACATCATGTCCAGCATGTCCTGGGCCCAGAGCTCGCCCCGGGCGACGAGGGCCTTCAACTGGCGCCAGGCCATCACCTGCACCGCCGGCACCTGGCTCCACATGCTGTCACCCAGGCAGCGCCAGTGGTTCACCTCCGTGGTGTCCGGCTGCTCCAGCTGGCCGCGGCAGGTGGCGCAGAGGGCCACGCTGTGGTCGTCGTCGCTGGCGGGGGAGTGCGGCACCGGGAAGGCAGTCAGCGCATGTTCTGCGCCACACAGCTCGCATTTGGCATTTGCACGGGCTTGCAGGATGGCATTGATGGTCATGATTGGGTTCCGTTTATAGGGGTAAAGCGGCTCGCCGTGGCGGGCTGCGCGAATGAGGGGGCGGAATATAGCACAAATCCCTGCTTTTTGTCAGGCTACCAGCGGCGCACAGGCGAGTGCTTTTTGACGGCAGATCGCTAGAATGAGCCTCCCTTTTTGCGCCAAAGGACAGGTTCACCGTGCTGGCCCACCGTTTTCGACAACTTGACTGCTTGCTCACCGCCGAGCGACGCTGGTGGCAATACCAGCCCTATCACCATTTGGGGATCGCCTTTGCCCGCGAGGCGCCAGCCCTTGCGAAGTGCCTGGCAGCCCTGACCCTTGACGAGATAGCGCACCTCGACGGGGACATGGATGCGCTCTGCACCCTGCTTGCCCCCTGGATCCCGGCGGGGGCCGAGTTGCAGGCCCTCAGCGAGCTTGCCCCTTTCGCCCCAGAGCCCGTCCAGTGCGCCAGGACCATGGCGATGTACATGCCGGGACGCAAGCAGGGGCAGATAGAGGCCTTCACCGGCTGCCTGCCCCCCCACCAAGGTCCCTATCTGGAGTGGTGCGCCGGCAAGGGGCATCTGGGGCGCCTGGTGTCGCTGCACCGTGGCGCGGAGATCCTTAGCCTGGAGTGGCAGGGGGCGCTCTGCGAGGAGGGGCGGCGGCTCGCCGCGCGCGACGGCGCCAACATGCGGTTCGTGGAGGCGGATGCCTTTGCCGCCGAGTCCGGGGCCCTCATCGCCCCGCACCATCACGCCATGGCGCTCCATGCCTGCGGCGATCTGCACACCCATCTGTTGACGCGGGTGGCCGAGGGGCGTGCCCAGGGGGTGACCCTCTCCCCGTGTTGCTACCACCTCATCAGGGGAGAGCACTATGCGCCCCTCTCCCGGGCCGCCAGGGCCAGTGCCCTGCGCCTTGGCAAGAGCGATTTGAAGCTGCCGCTGCAGGAGACGGTGACCGGCGGCGCCCGCATCGCCCGGTTGCGGGAGCGGGAGGTGGTGTGGCGCCTCGCCTTTGACTGCCTGCAGCGCCAGGTGCGCGGGGTGGATGAGTACCTGCCGGTGCCCAACCTGCAAAAGAGCCTGCTGACCGGGGGCTTCGAGGATTTCTGCCATTGGGCCGCCGAGCGCAAGGGGATGGGCTTGCCCGCGGGGCTCGACTACGCCGCCTTGCTGGCACAGGGGGAGCGGCGTTTTGGCGATGTCGCCCGCATGGAGCTGGTGCGCCACCTGTTTCGCCGTCCCCTGGAAATCTGGCTGCTGCTCGATCGCGCCCTTTTCCTCGAGGAGCAGGGCTACCGGGTCGAGGTGGGCACCTTCTGTCCCAAACCCATGACCCCGCGCAATCTGCTGATCCGGGCGGTGCGCGCAGGGGGGATCTGAGCAAGCGTCTGGACAGGTCGGATGGCTGCGGCCGCAAGACCAGGGGCTGGATTCCCCTGCAAACGAGCGCCATCTGAGTGCAGGGAGGCATGGCTCACAATTTCGCCAAATTCTTAATTCTTGTCGTGAATTTAGTTGTCAGGATGCCTATGCTCGCCCTGACATTTTCAAGACAAGGATGGTTACCCATGTTCATGCTCACGCGTACCGCCTGCCTGGTTGCCCTCGTCTGGGCACTGCCCGGCCAGAGCGCCATGACAATCCAGCCCGATCCCCAGAACAGCGGGGGCTATGTGATGGCGGCGGTGGATCTTGCCAGTGCGGCCCAGGCCAAGACCGCCAACCCCATGTACGGGATCTGGTCCCACGCCCTGGCCACCCGGCCCAATTCGGTGGTGGAGGCCATCGTTGCCCGCGCCCCCGGCAACCCGGACAACGTCAAGCGGGTCGAGCGGGTCTTCACCGAATCGGACTGGGAGTTCCTGACCCAGATGGCCGCCCCGGAGTACACCTACGAGCGCTTCCTGCGGGCGGTGGGCAAGTTCCCCGCCTTCTGCGGCGACTACACGGACGGGCGCAATGCGGACGCCATCTGCAAGAAGTCCATCATCACCGCCTTCGCCCACTTTGCCCAGGAGACCGGCGGCCACATTGCCAAGGAGAATGTCTCCGACAACCCCCTAGGGCTGGAGGAGTGGCAACAGGCCCTGGTGCACGTGCGGGAGATGGGCTGGTCTGAGGGGCAGACCGGCTACACCACGGGGTGTGGCCAGAGTGACTGGCAGAACCGGCGCTGGCCCTGCAGCACCGGTCAGGGCTATTTCGGTCGCGGCGCCAAGCAGCTCTCCTACCACTTCAACTACGGCGCCTTCTCCGAGGCCATGTTCGACGGCGACGCCTCTGTGCTCCTCAACAACCCCGGGCTGGTGGCGGACTCCTGGCTCAACCTCGCCTCCGCCATCTGGTTCTTCCTGACGCCCCAGGCTCCCAAACCCGCCATGCTGCACGTCATCGACCGGACCTGGGTGCCCTCCCAGCGTGAGCTGGCGGCGGGCATCGGCTACGGCTTTGGCACCACCATCAACATCATCAACGGTGGCATCGAGGTGCGGCGAGCAGAACAAGACAAGGGCCAGCCGGTCAACCGCATCCGCTACTGGGAGGGGCTTGCGGCCCACTACGGGATCCCGCTGCTGGCGGACGAGAAGAACACCTGCTGGCAGCAGATCCCCTATGGCAGCCTCAACCTCAACGGCGCCACCGACGTGCTCTACACCAACTGGGACGGCAACTGGAAATACTACCCGGACAGACCCGGCGGCTACTCCTTCGAGTGTGATCTGGTGGGGTACCAGACCGCCTATTCGGCCCTGGTGCCGGGGGATTACGAGAAGTGCGTGACCAACTTCTACGGCTCCCACGCCAGCTGGCCCAAGGTACGGGTGGTGGCCACGCTGGATCCGGCCCCGGTCGACCCCGGCACGCCACTGGTGGACGGGGTACCGGCCTGGGAGGCAGGCAAGGTCTACACCGCGGGCAACAAGGTGAGCCACAAGGGGATCATCTATCAGGCCAAGTGGTGGACCCAGGGCAACGAGCCGGGCAAGGGCGACCCCTGGGCACCGGTGACCTGAGAGTCAGTACAAGCGCAAGCACCCCGGGGAGGCCGCGCGCCTCCCTTGTTGATCGCCGCGCTGGCTTGTTGCGCCTCTTTTGGCACTGATAGAGTGCGGATTCACACCGAGGGAGGATGACCATGAACATCGCCATTCATTTTGAAATTCCGGTACAGGATCTGGAGAGAGCCATCCGCTTCTATGAGGGGGTCTTCGAGACGGTGCTGGAGCGGGTGCAGATCGATGGCAACGAGATGGCGCTCTTTCCCCTGGAAAGTGGCACGGCGGGCTGCTCCGGCGCCCTGGCGAAGGGGGAGAGCTATGTGCCGAGCCTGGATGGCACCCGGATCTATCTGCGGGTGGCTGACATCGAGGGGGCCATGGCCCGGGCACTGGCATCGGGCGGGGCCTGTCTCTATCCAGTCACCCGGGTCGGGGAGAGCCTCCGGGTGGCGGAGTGTCGGGATTGCGAGGGGAATCGCATCGCCTTGCAGGAGGGAACCTGACCATTATTTATCCGGTGCATGGGGTGTGTTGAGTCATTCATACGATGAATAAAGAGGGGGATTTTCCCGCTCCGGGAGCCTCAGCCTCGCGGTAAGGCCCCGGTATGGTCAGTTGTCGCCCCCCGGATCCCGTGCTACTTCATCTGGTGCGGCAAGAAGGCGAGCACCCGTTCGCCCGGTCTGTCGCCCCAACTCTCAGGAGGCATCATGGAAGGACATTGTCTGTGTGGCGGGATCACCGTGTCGAGCGGCGATCACAAGGAGGTCAACCTGTGTCACTGCGCCATGTGCCGGCGCTGGTCAGGGGGGCCCATGTTCGCGGTGCACGGGTGCAAGGGCGTGCGGTTCACCGGGATGGCCCCGGTGGCCTACCGCTCGTCGGAGTGGGCGGAGCGCGGATTCTGCCCCACCTGCGGCACCCATCTTTTCTACCATCTGTTGCCGACGGACGAGTACATCCTCTGTGCCGGCCTGTTTCAGGATCAGGGGTTCGAGCTCACCGGGCAGATCTTCATCGACGAGAAGCCCGACTTCTATGCCCTCAAGAACGACACCCCGACCCTGACCGGACAGCAGGTGTTCGAGCAGTTCACCCCCAAACCCTGAGCCTGTACTCACCTCGAGGAGAAGCCATCATGGATGAACAACCGAAGGTGAAGGGGCCTGCCTCCTACTTTCCTGCCATCGAGCAGAAATACGGCCAGCCCATCGCCCACTGGCTGACCCTGCTGGCAGGGCGGGAGGAGCGCAAACACATGGCCCTGGTGGCCTGGCTCAAGGACGAACACGCCATGGGCCACGGCCATGCCAATGCCCTGGTGGCCCACTTTTTGGCGCAGCCCGATGCGCCCGGCGTGGCATGACAGTGCCACAGTGCAAAACGTGCAGGAAAGCCAGAGGATCAGAGAGATGAAGATAAGCGTCAGCGTCTGGGTTGCCAGGCCGATTGCCGATGTGTGGCAGGGCTGGAACACCCCCGCCAGCATCATGGCATGGAACGCCGCCTCCCCGCAGTGGCACTGCCCCCAAAGCCGGGTGGACCTGCGGGTGGGTGGGTGGGCGTTTTTGCCACCACATGGCGGCGCGGGATGGCAGCACGGGGTTTGATTTCGAGGGGACCTTCACCGAGGTCACAGCGCCGACGGGGCTCGGCTACGTCATGGACGATGGCCGCGAGGTGAGCGTGCGGTTCGTGGCAGAGCAGGGGGGCACCCAGGTGGAGGAGCGGTTCGATGCCGAGTCCCTGCACAGCGGCGAACAGCAGCGGGCGGGGTGGCAGAGCATCCTGGATAACTTCAAGCGACATATGGAAGCCGCCAGCTGACCCCTGTGGGGCGCCATAAAAAAACCACCGCAAGCTGGCGGTGGTTTTTTTATGGCGTTCGCCCGGGGCAAGGCGGGGCGGGGAAGGGGGTCACTCCTCGATGTCCAGCAGCACCAGGATGGCGCTCTCGCCACCCCACTCCCGCGGCGCCTGGTGAAAGGCGCGCACAGCGGGGTGCTGGGCCAGCCAGCTCGGGATGCGCTGCTTGAGGATGTGCTTGCCGATGCCGTGCATCACCGAGGCGACGTGGATGTTCTCTTTTCGGCACAGGGTGAGCAGGGCCGCCAGCTCCTGCTTGGCCTGGTGCTGGTTCATGCCGTGCAGATCCAGATAAATCTCCGGCGGGTAGCTGCCGCGCTTGAGCTTTTTCAGCTCGAATTTTGACACGTCGTCGCGCACGTAACGGGTCGGCCCGTCCGCCTCGAGATGGGGCTGGTACTCGTCGCTGAAAAAGTGGTCAACCCCAAGCTTTTCGCGGCTCTCGCGCACTTCGCGTTTCTGCTTGACCGGGCTTGAGGAGGCCCTTATGGTATCTTGCTTAATTTTCCGGGTACCTTTGACAGCATCACGAAACAGCAGGCTTTCCTCGTCTGTGAGTGAGGGCGTTTTTTTCATCAGGTACTCGTCTTGCTCGCTGTATAAAATTCTCGGGCCGGATATTACTCGACTTGGAGGTGGATTTGGACAAGATATTTATCGATGAGGTGGTTGCCGAGATGCACACCATCCAGGACATGTTGCGCTGGGCCATGAGTCGTTTCAACGACGCCGGGATCTTCTACGGACATGGTACCGACAACGCCTGGGATGAGGCCGTGCAACTGGTGCTGCCCGCGTTACATCTGCCGCCGGACGTGGATCCGGGCATGCGCCACTCCCGCCTGACCACCAGCGAGCGCCACCGCATCGCCGAGCTCATCATCCGCCGCGTGCAGGAGCGCATTCCGGCGCCCTACCTGACCAACAAGGCCTGGTATGCGGGCTGGGAATTCTACGTGGACGAGCGGGTGCTCATTCCGCGCTCCCCCATCGCCGAGATGGTGGCCAACCGCTTCGCCCCCTTCCTGAAAGACGAACCGACCCGGATCATGGACTTGTGCACCGGCTCCGGCTGCATCGCCATCATCATGGCCCACGAGTTCCCCCATGCGGAAGTGGATGCCATCGACATCAGCGTCGATGCCCTCAACGTGGCCGAGCGCAACATCAACGATCACGGGCTGGAGCAGCAGGTCATCCCTATTCGCTCCGATCTGTTCCGGGATCTGCCGGCCGGTGACAAGTACGATCTCATCGTCTCCAACCCGCCCTACGTGGACTCCGAAGACATGTCGGATCTGCCGGAGGAGTTTCGCCACGAGCCGGAGCTGGCGCTGGCGTCGGGCTCCGACGGCCTCAAGCTCACCAAACGTCTGCTGGCCAATGCCGCCGACTTCCTGAAAGAGGATGGCGTGCTGGTGGTCGAGGTGGGCAACAGCATGATCCACCTGGAAGCCCAGTTCCCCGAGGTGCCCTTCACCTGGGTCGAGTTCGAAAACGGCGGTCACGGCGTCTTTGTGATGACCCGCGCAGAGCTCGAGCAGTACCAGGCCCATTTCGCCATTTACAAGAACTAAGCAGCAAGGAGCATCCATGGCAGGGAACAGTTTCGGCCAACTCTTTCGGGTCACCACCTTCGGCGAGAGCCACGGTCTGGCGCTGGGCGCCGTGGTCGACGGCTGCCCGCCGGGGCTGGAGATAAGCGAAGACGATTTGCAGGGGGATCTGGACAGGCGCAAGCCCGGTACGTCCCGCTACACCACTCAGCGCCGCGAGGCGGACGAGGTGAAGATCCTCTCCGGGGTGTTCGAGGGCAAGACCACGGGCACCTCCATCGGGCTGCTCATCGAGAACACCGATCAGCGCTCCAAGGACTACTCCGAGATCAAGGATCTGTTCCGTCCGGGTCACGCCGACTACACCTATCACCAGAAGTACGGCCAGCGTGACTACCGTGGCGGCGGCCGCTCCTCGGCCCGCGAGACCGCCATGCGGGTCGCGGCGGGCGCCATCGCCAAGAAGTACCTGAAACAGGTGCACGGCATCGAGATCGTGGGTTTTCTCTCCCAGCTCGGCCCCATCAAGGCGGAAGGGTTCGACGAGAGCCAGATCGAGCAGAACCCCTTCTTCTTCCCCGATGCGGGCAAGCTGGAGGCGCTGGATGAATACATGCGTGCCCTCAAGAAAGAGGGAAACAGCGTGGGGGCCAAGGTGTGCGTCGTGGCGCGCAACGTGCCGGTAGGCCTAGGGGAGCCGGTGTTCGACCGCCTCGACGCCGACATCGCCCACGCCATGATGGGCATCAACGCGGTGAAAGGGGTGGAGATCGGTGACGGCTTCGCGGTGGTGGAGCAAAAAGGCTCGGAGCACCGGGACGAGATGACTCCGACCGGCTTTGCCAGCAATCATGCGGGGGGCATCCTGGGGGGCATTTCGTCGGGTCAGGAGATCGTGGTGAGCATGGCCCTCAAGCCTACCTCCAGCATCACGGTGCCGGGCAAGACCATCACCACCAGCGGTGAGGCCACCGAGATGATCACCAAGGGGCGTCACGACCCCTGCGTCGGCATCCGTGCCGTGCCCATCGCCGAGGCCATGCTGGCCCTGGTGCTGATGGATCACCTGCTGCGCCACCGCGCCCAGAACCAGGGCGTGCACACCCAGACCCCGCAGCTGCGCTGATCACGCTGCGGGCCAGGTGAGTGATCACCAGATACCACAAGGCGACCCCAGGGTCGCCTTTTTCATGGATTTTTTCCGGCGCCTGCCTCAGGGGGCCGATGGCGTCGAGAGCGATGGGTGCCGGGTTGCGTCCAGGCGGCAGCGGGGCGGCGCAAAGGCGGGATCCGGTGAGGGCAGGGTGGCGATGGCGGCATCGATGCGGGCGAGCGCCTCATCGTTCACGGCCTTTTTGGCAAACATCAGGCGCACCGGCTGCTGGTGCAAGAGCACCTGACACTGGATGGCATTGCTCGCCCCGAGCTGGTAGCGGGCGTATTGCCACTCCATGATGACGCCGTCGAGGCGGCGCGCCAGCAAGAGGGTGAGCAGCCTGTCATCGCTGTTGTATTCACTCGCCTGCCCGAGGGCAGGGCACTCCTCGTTCATCGGCAGGGGGCGGGTACCCCGCAGCTTGCCAAGTCGAAGCCCCTTGGCCTGGCAGAGGGTTGCCAGCTCTGTGAGCCCTTGCCAGCCGTCGGGCTCCCCGGCCTGCGGGCGCTGGCTCAGCAGCACGAAGCTGGCGCGCCGATAGGGGGCGGAGAAGCGGGCGAACCGCTCCCGCTCGGGGGTTTTCAGGGCGCCCATGGCCACGTCCAGCTGCTGGCGCTCCATGAGGTAGAGGGCCCGGGCCCAGGGGAGGTTGCGAAAGGCGGGCTCCACGCCTGCCTTGCCCAGGATCTGGCGGGTCAGGGTCACGTCCAGTCCGCCGAGGGTGCCGTCGGCAGCGATTTGACTGAAAGGGGGCCAGTGGCTCCAGGCCACCGACAGGGTCTCCCTGGCGGCGAGGGGCTGGGCGAAGAGCAGGGGCAGGACGAGGCCCAGCATGCGCCGGGCGGTGGGGGTGAACTTCCGTTTCAATCAAAACCTCCTGTTCCGTGTATCGCGCCGTCCCCGGCAGGCTGCGCAGGGGCATTGATACATACGGCGATTCGGGCCATTTTGTCCTGCCTTCGTCCCTATTTCCAGCCGTGCTGGGAGGCGCATCACATTTTCCTCGTCTAAGTGCGCCAACTCCGTTAGACTGCGCCTCTATTCTTTCCCCTTTGCTCTGCTCCCCGGGGAAATCGTTGTTTTCTCTATAGGCCCGGATCCTGTGAGATGGCATCGGCTCAGCAGAGGAGCCCCACCACGATCTTTGGCGCCCCTATCCCTAGCAGGTAACTATGAGTTTTACTTCCCTCGGTCTGGCCGAACCCTTGTTGCGTGCCGTTGCCGAGCAAGGCTACGACACCCCGTCTCCCATTCAGCAACAAGCGATCCCGGCGGTACTGGCTGGCCGTGATCTGATGGCCGCCGCCCAGACCGGGACCGGCAAGACCGCAGGTTTCACCCTGCCGATGCTGCAGCGTCTGATTGAAAGCAAGCGCAAGGTCTCCCCGAACCGCATCCGCGCCCTGGTGCTGACCCCGACCCGCGAGCTGGCCGCCCAGGTGGGCGAGAGCGTGCGCAACTACGGCAAGCACCTGCCGATCCGCAGCCACGTGGTATTTGGCGGCGTGAGCATCAACCCCCAGATGATGGCGACCCGCCGTGGTCTGGACGTGCTGGTGGCCTGCCCGGGCCGCCTGATGGATCTCTACAACCAGAACGCCGTCAAGTTCGACGAAGTGGAGATCCTGGTACTGGACGAAGCGGACCGCATGCTCGACATGGGCTTTATCCGCGACATCCGCCGCATCCTGGCCCTGCTGCCGAAGAAGCGCCAGAACCTGCTCTTCTCCGCCACCTTCGCCGACGAAATTCGCGAGCTGGCCACCGGTCTGCTGGACAACCCGGCGGTGATCGAAGTGACCCCGCGCAACAGCACCGCCGAGCGCATCGAGCAGCTGGTACACCCCTGCGACAAGGCCAACAAGATTGCCCTGCTGAGTCACCTGGTCACCAGCAACGACTGGCAGCAGGTGCTGGTGTTCACCCGTACCAAGCACATGGCCAACCGCGTTGCCGAGACCCTCGACAAGAACGGCGTCAGCGCCGCCGCCATCCACGGCAACAAGAGCCAGGGTGCCCGTACCCGCGCCCTTGCCGGTTTCAAGGATGGCAGCGTCAAGGTGCTGGTGGCGACCGACATCGCCGCCCGTGGTCTGGACATCGACAAACTGCCGCAGGTGGTCAACTTCGAGCTGCCGAACGTGGCGGAAGATTACGTGCACCGTATCGGCCGTACCGGTCGTGCCGGCGCCGCCGGTCACGCCATCTCCCTGGTCGCGGCCGATGAAGGCAAGCTCATCAAGGCCATCGAGCGTCTGACCAAGCAGAACATTCCGTGCGAGCAGGTGGCCGGTTTTGAAGCCTCCCGCGAGACCCTCGACAACATCGCCCGTGGCATCGGCGCGCCGCTTCGCAAAGAGCCGCGGGATCCGAGCGAGCAGCGCCGTGCGCCGCGTCCGCAAGGTCAGGGCCAGCGTCAGGGTGCCGGTCGTTCTGCCAACGGTGGCAATGGCGGCGGTAATCGCTCCGGCAACGGTGGCAAGCCCAAGCCCCAGGGCGGTCAGCGTCCGGAAGGCGGCGCCGCCAAACCGGCCCAGGCCCGTCGTCCCCGTCGCGCCAGCCACAACCAGTAAGCGGTCAGGGAGCCAGGCTCCCCCACTGTTCGGTTGATACAAAAAGCCCCGCCAATCTGGCGGGGCTTTTTTTGTCCTGGTAGACGCTATTCACCGTAGAGGCGGATTTCCAGCACATGGGTGATGGCCTCGCCGCTCCAGTGGTACTCCAGATGACGGGCGTGGTCCACCCGGCTGACCAGACGGGGGCGATAGAGCACGTGACAGTCGTGACCGGGGTGGCGCACCGAGCGGTAGTGGATGCCGTCCGCCCCGGCGACCTTCTGCTCCCGGGCGAAGGCCTGGGCGGGGCCGTAATCGGTGGCGTGATAGAGGGGGCCTGGCAGAAACGCCGGGCCCGTGATGTCGATGAGGCTGGCGCTGAACTGCGCCTGGATCACCCGCATCTGCACCTTCTGGGCCGGCTCCCGGGTGTACCCGAAGATCCGCTCCCTATGGTAGACCGTCTCCTTGATGCCGGTGTCGAGGGAGGGGGCACAATAGTAGCCGCCAAAGTCCCCCGTGGTGAAACGGGCACCCTCGGGATTGAGGTGGGTGAAGGCGGCCATCACATAGCTGCCGCCGGGCAGCCCCACCAGCCAGTCTTCCCTGGGCACCCGCATCAGCTCGCCCGCCTCTTCCCTCAGCCTGTCGTTGGTCAGGGCCTCGACGGCCCAGACCGCCTCAAGCTCGTCGGCGGTAGCGACGTCTTCATAGAGGCAGATGGGGGGAAAGCGGCTCGGAATGATGCGATAGGCGCAGGCATTGTGGAAGGTGCGCAAGGGCGGGGAGGACATCAGGCCATCTCCCCGCGCCAGGCGTGCAGCCGGGTAGCCACTTCGTAGAGATCGGCCACCCGCCCACCCTGCATGACCTCCATGGCGCTGCGCCCGGCGAAGAAGGGGTGGCTGTTGGGTTTGCGCACCCAGCCATAGATGCTCTCATCCAGGCTGAACAGCAGCCGCAGGCTCTTGTGGATGTTGAGTAGATAGCTCATCCGCTCCTGGAGATCGGCGCTCAGCCGAATGCCGCCGCTGGCCTCCTTGTACTTGTTCAGGGTGGAGCGGGAGGTAATGCCAAGCAGCCTGAGCTGTTCATCCGTGCTGCACTGCCATTTGTCCATGATGCGAAACACCACGGGCAGGGCCTTGCTGGGATCGACGGCGGGCTGTTGCCGGGCAAGAGATGCGGTGGCGACCATGTTGCCTCCCGGGTTGGCGTGCCAGACGGGCACGGGATCGTGGGTTATCTGCTAAGCAGTGTAGGGCAGGGGCGCAGTCATGTACATATCTATACATGCTTGCACTCAAATGTTCATTATTGGATGGATTTCGCGAGGAGGGGCGCGGGTCGGCCAAGTGAGACCGTGCCAATGAAGCGCCCCGCCAACTGGGTTGGCGGGGCGTGTCTCTTTGCGGCGTTTCTGTTTGTTGGGTCGGGGAGATCAGAGCGCGGGCAGCAATCCCATGCTGACGCTTATCTGCACCCCGACGATCAGCACACCCATGGCGCCGGCAAGGCCCAGGGCCAGCACGCCGCCCGGGGCGCGGTAGTGATGCGCCTCGGCCTGCTTGCGGCTCTGCCACACCAGGGCCACCGGCAGCAGCACCGCCAGCACCGCCAGCGCAATGGCGGCGTAACCGAGCGCCATGATGAAGCCTTGCGGGAAGTAGAGGGCGAACAGCAGGGGCGGCACGAAGGTGATGAGGCCGGTCTGGGTGCGGCCCTGCCAGTTGTCCTTGCGACGGGTCACCTTGGCCATGAAGTCGAACAGTCCCAGGGTCACCCCGAGGAAGGAGGTGGCGAGTGCGAGATCCGCAAACAGATGCATCGCCTGGTTGAAGGCGGGCCAGCTCACCAGGCCGCCGACGTTGGCCAGCAGGCTGTCCAGCGCGCCGCCGGTCTGGATCAGGGATTGCTGGCCCAGCAGCCCCAGGATGGCGACCTGCCACAGCACGTAGAGCACGAGCGGCAAGGCGGAGCCCCACACGAAGACCCGGCGCAACTGCCTGGGGTTGTCCCCGAGGTAGAGCATGACGCTCGGGATGGAGCCGTGGAAGCCGAAGGAGGTGAAGATGACCGGCAGGCCCGCCAGCAGCAAGCCTTCCCCGAGGGGCATGGAGAGCAGGTGCTGCCCCTGGGCGCGGGGCAGCAGCAGCGCCAACACCGCCACCATGATCACCAGCTTCACGGTGAACATCAGGCGGTTGAGGTAATCCACCTGCCTGGTGCCGACGCACACCATGCCGCCAAACAGCAGGGTAAAGACCCAGGCCGCCTGCTCCTGGCCGAGGGGCAGGCCGGCATCGGCCAGTGCCTGGGCCAGCAGGCTGCTGCCGCCGCTGATGTAGGCGGAGGCCAGGGCGTAGAACAGCATCAGGATGCAGAAGGAGGCGATGCCCTTGCCCCAGGGGCCGAGCAGGTGATCCGCCAGCTGGTGCAGATACCACTTGCCGGTGCTGAGGCTGGCTTCCACCTGCAGCATGGCGGTGAAGGCCATCAGGGCCCAGAGGCCGATCATCAGCATCAGGGTGGCGGGGCCGCCCAGGGACGAGGAGGCCAGCGGCAGGGCCAGCATGCCGGCGCCTATGGTGGTGCCGGCAATCAACAGGGTACAACCCAGGGTCTTGGTATTCATGTCATCCATCCGAAAGTGAGGGGCGCTGTTGCAAACAAGAGAGAGCCAGTTGGCTGTGTCGGGAGACGCCTCCGGGGAAAAGCCGGAGGCTAGCAATATCGGTGTGGATACATCTGTACCTGAAACCTGTCAGTTGTAAAAATTGGTTGCCAAGTTAGCGGATTGAAATGGCGGAAACAACCCCTTAAAAGCGGATTTTGTGCTGTGGCAAGCCGAAGGGTGGCAATAAAAAGTGACACATTGCGCCATGCGCCGAAAAAACGCGCCCCTCAGGGGGAGGCTGCCCGTCAGGCTGCGTTGCGGGTCGACATCGAGAGCGCCCGCGTTGGCGGCAACAGGGCTTGCAGAGGGTAACACGGGGCCCTGGTGGTGCGACTGGCCCGATATAAGCAAACATCGGGTCATACTCCCAAAAGCCATCATTTTCACTTATAGCGAGCCGAGGCGCCGATAAACGTGCCCTGGCGCGGGGTTGCCGCCCGGCAGATCACCTCAAAGCCAGAAGGCGAAGGGCAAAAGCTGAGACAACAGGGGAGAACACAAGCAGGTGTGGGGGAGGAGGCTCAGGGGCTGGCACTGCGGGCCGCCCCCGGGGTGGTGCGTCGTTGCCGGGTCAGCGGCGGCGTTTGAGGGTACGGCTCACATAGTGCAGGCCGCTCTGGTAGTCGCCATTGACCGCCTTGAGGGCCAGCGTCAGGGCCTGGCTTGCCAGGGCGTCGTGCTGCTGGGGCAGGGAGTTGATGCCAAAGGGGAGGAAATCGAGCAGGCGGTCATCCCCGAAGGTAGCCATGGCGAGCTGGCTCATGTCGGCCTCCTGCTCCAGCAGGTAGTCGAGCACCCCCTCCATCAGGATGTAGGAGGTGGTGATCAGCGCCTCGGGCAGTTGGCCGAGCTGCTGATGGAGCGTCTTGATCAGGCGATACCCTTCGGTACGCGAGAAGTGGGCCCCTTCACACAGGTGGCGGGTTGCACTGTGACTGGCAATGGCCTGCTCGAAGCCCGCTTTTCGCTCCTGGCTGATCGTCAGTTCCGGCAGTGCAGTGATCAAGGCGATATGACCGATGGCCGGGGTGAGCAGGGAGGCGGTGAGGTCCAGGCTCGCCTTCTGGTTTTCACTCGCCACGGTGACGAAATGCTCGGTGGCCATGGCACGGTCGATGGCGAGGATCTGCACGCCCCTGGACTGCTGCTCCAGATAGAAGGGATCCGCCGGGGGGAGGCAGCTTGCCACCAGCAGCGCGTCCACATGGCGGCTCACCAGCATCCGGGCCAGCTCCTTTTCGGTGTCCGGATCGTCCTCCGAGCAGACGATGAGCAACTGATATCCCTGGGTGCGGGCCCCTTGCTCCAGGCGCTTGGCGAGCTTGGCGTAACTGGCGTTTTCGAGGTCGGGCAGGATGAAGCCGAGGGTGCGGGTCTGGCCGCCGCGCAGGGAAGCGGCGCGGCTGTCCGGCTGATAGTTGTGGGCATGGACCACGGCCATCACCTTGTCGCGGGTTGCCTGGCTGATGCGGTATTGATCGGCCTTGCCATTGATCACATAGCTGGCGGTGGTGCGAGAGACACCGGCCAGCGCGGCGATTTCATCCAGTTTCATCATGTTGGCTCTGTTTGAGTTGCAAGGCCCGCGCCGGTTCCTGGTTGGGGCGCCGAAAAGTGTGCGCGGGATCATATCATTGAAACGTACTTTCTGCGGGATCTTGAACAATGCGCTGAAACGATTCAGTCTGAGTGTAAGTGAAACGATTCAGCTTGTCAGTAACGGATGATTATCTGCACTTGGAAATGGGTTCCGGCTCACCAAAGCGAGAGATCACCGTCTATTGTCAGCAGGCAAGTTACCCAAAAATCGAGTTGAGTTGAGCCGGTACGCCGCGAGGCGAAGCCGGACCTGATGGAGAATCTCTATGTTGAAGTTGGCGCGACAGCAAATCCTGCTGGGACAATCGGTGACGACCAAGGCGGACGCCATCGCCCTGCTGGCAAGCAAACTGACCGACGCCGGTCTGGTTGAAGCAGGTTACGTGGACGGCATGCTGGCGCGGGAAGCGCAGCACGCCACCTATCTTGGCAGCGGTATCGCCATTCCCCACGGCACCACGGACACCCGCCATCTGGTGAAGAGCACCGGCGTCATGGTGGCCCAGTTCCCCCACGGCATCGAGTGGGACGAGGGGCAGATTGCCTACGTCGCCATCGGCATCGCCGCCAAGTCCGACGAGCACCTGGGGATCTTGCGCCAGCTCACCCACGTGCTGGGTGACGAGCAGGCCGCAGCCCAGCTCAAGGGGGCGACCGACGAAGAGACCATCATCAATATCCTGACTGGCGCGACTGCCGCCAAAGAGGTGCAATACCTGACCCTGGCGGACTTCCCGGCCGACGACCAGGAGCAGTTGCTGCTGGGGGCTGCGGCCCGCGCCAAATCCGCAGGCTGGGGAGACGCCGCCATGGTGAGCGCCCTCCTGGCCAGCCAGCCTGTTCACCTGGGGGAGGGCATCTGGCTGGCCCGTGCGCAAGCGGCCCAGACCGGTTGGGTGCTGGCCACCCCGAGCACCCCGCTGAACGTCGGTGAATTGCCGGTCAGCGCCCTGCTGCTGCTGTGTGCCGCAGATAGCGGCCATTTGCCGCAACTCGAGAATCTGGCCAAGCTGGCCGCCGCCGGCCAGCTGGCCACCCTTTCTGGCAGCGATGGTCTTGCCATGTTGCAGGCGGGTCCGGCGAGCGGGCTGTCCGAGACCTTCACCATCATCAACCCCCACGGTCTGCACGCCCGTCCGGGCGCCATGCTGGTCAAGGTGGCCAAGGAGTATGAATCCGACATCCGCGTCGCCAACCTCGATGGCAGCGGTGAAGCCGTCTCTGCCAAGAGCCTGATGAAGGTGATCGGGCTTGGGGTCAAGTGCGGTCATCGTCTGGCGTTTCGCGCCGAAGGAGCGGATGCCGAAGCCGCCCTCAAGGGCATTGGCGAAGCCATTGCCGCCGGCTTGGGCGAGGGGGCGCACTGATGGACATCGTCACCATCACCCTCAATCCCGCGCTCGATCTCACCACCCGTCTGGAGGCCATGCACCCTGGCGAGGTCAATCTGGTGAGCGAGGCCAACTTGCGCGCCGCGGGCAAGGGGATCAACGTCGCCATGGTCTTGAAAGATCTCGGCCGTGACGTAGGCCTGACCGGCTGGCTCGGTGAGGGCAACCAGCAGAGCTTCGTCTCCCTGTTCGAGGAACGTGCCCTTGCCGATCACTTCGTGCGCGTGGCGGGCGACACCCGGATCAACGTCAAGATCTCCGAACAATCCGGCCGGGTGACCGATCTCAATCTGCCGGGACTCGCCGTGCAGGAAGGCGATGTCAGCGCCCTGGAAGCGGCGCTGGAGCGACTGGCTCCCCACACCGACTGGTTCGTGCTGGCGGGCAGCCTGCCCAAAGGGGTGTCCCCCGATTACTGTGGCCATCTGATCCGCCTGCTCAAGGCCAAGGGCAAGCAGGTGATCTTCGATTGCAGCGGCGCGGCGTTGAGCGAAGGGATCAAGGCGGCGCCGACCCTGGTCAAACCCAACCTGGAAGAGCTGAGCCAGTGGGCGGGTCGCCCCGTGAAGACCCTGAGCGAGCAGGCCGAGTGCGCCCGCGCGCTGCAGGCAAGCGGGATCCCCAACGTGGTGATCTCCAATGGTGCCGACGGCCTCATCTGGTTTGCACCGGATGCCACCTGGCAGGCGATTCCGCCGCGCATGGAGGTGGTCAGCACCGTGGGTGCCGGCGACTCCCTGGTGGCGGGCCTGGTCCATGGCATGAGCCTGGACTGGACGCCGGAGCAAACCCTGCGTCTGGCCACCGCCGTCTCGGCACTGGCGGTGAGCCAGGTCGCGGTCGGCTTCAACGATATCAATGTGCTCAAACCGTTACTCGAGCAGGTGCGCGTACAGCGTCTGGATGATCTGGCACCGACTCAACCCCAACCCCATTTGATGGCTAACTCAGGAGATGCCCAATGAAAGCAATTCTGGTTACGGCTTGCCCGGCGGGCATTGCCACCAGCTTTCTCGCTGCAAAACGGATAGAACAGCAGGCCAAACTGGCTGGCTGGGAGCTCACCCTCGACGTCGAGTCCAGCGTGCAGCCCCGTCAGGTTCCCTCGAAAGAGCAGATTGCCGCCGCCGACCTGGTGCTGGTCGTTGCCAGCGCACCGGTGGATCTGGCCGCCTATGACGGCAAGTCGCTCTATCGGGGCGACATGGATCTGGCGCTCCAGGATCCCGCTGCCCTGCTGGAAGCCGCGCGAAGCGGTGCCAGCGTCTATCGCCATGAGGCGGCACCTGTGGTTGCCAAACCGGCCAGCGGTGCCAAGCGCATCGTGGCGGTGACGGCCTGCCCGACCGGGGTGGCCCACACCTTCATGTCGGCCGAGGCCCTGGAGACCATGGCCAAGCAGCTGGGTCACCAGATCCGCGTCGAAACCCAGGGCTCGGTCGGTGCCCAGAATGCCTTGACGGCGGACGAGATTGCCGCCGCCGATCTGGTGTTCCTCGCCACTGACATCGAGGTGGATATGGCGCGCTTTGACGGCAAGCCGGTCTATCGCACCAGCACGGGGGCTGCCCTGAAGAAAACCCGGGCCGAGCTCGACAAGGCCTGGACCGAGGCGAAGGTCTATCGCCACAGCGGCGCGGCTGCGGTCAAGAAAGAGGAAAAGGCGGGCCCCTACAAGCACCTGCTGACCGGTGTCTCCTTCATGCTGCCCATGGTGGTGGCGGGGGGCCTTATCATCGCGCTCTCCTTCATCTTCGGCATTGAAGCGTTCAAGGAAGAGGGGACGCTGGCCGCGGCCCTGATGAAGATCGGTGGCGGCTCCGCCTTCGCCCTGATGATCCCGGTGCTGGCAGGCTACATCGCCTACTCCATCGCCGACCGTCCGGGTCTGGCGCCCGGCATGATCGCCGGTATGCTGGCAAGCTCGCTCGGCGCCGGTTTCCTTGGCGGCATCGTCGGCGGCTTCCTCGCCGGTTACAGCGCCAAGTTCCTGAGCGACAAGGTGCGCCTGCCGGTCACCCTGGAAGCCCTCAAACCCATCCTCATCATTCCGCTCTTTGCCAGCCTGTTCACCGGTCTGGTGATGATCTACGTGGTGGGTGGCCCGGTGGCGGGCATCATGAACGCCATGACCGAGTTCCTCAACAACATGGGCTCTGCCAACGCCGTGCTGCTGGGTGTCATCATCGGCGCCATGATGTGCTTCGACATGGGTGGCCCGGTCAACAAGGCGGCTTATGCTTTCGGTGTCGGCCTGCTCGCCTCCAAGACCTATGCCCCCATGGCAGCGGTCATGGCCGCCGGCATGGTGCCTGCACTGGGGATGGGGATCGCGACCTTCCTGGCCAGCAGAAAGTTCATCAAGGCGGAGCAGGAAGCGGGCAAGGCCTCCTTCGTGCTGGGTCTGTGCTTCATCTCCGAGGGGGCCATCCCGTTTGCCGCCAAGGACCCCATGCGCGTCATCCCGGCCTGCATGGCGGGCGGCGCCCTGACCGGTGCGCTCTCCATGCTGTTCGGCTGCGAGCTGGTGGCACCCCACGGCGGTCTGTTCGTGCTCTTCATCCCGAACGCCATCAGCCATGTGATGATGTACATCCTGGCGATCGCGGCCGGTTCTCTGGTGACCGGGGTGGCCTACGCCATGCTCAAGCGTGGCGAGGAGCAGGCCAAGCTGGCGACCGCCTGAGGAGATCACGGCGTGACACACCCTTCATGACAAGGCGGCCCTGGGGCCGCCTTTCTTGTTGAGGGGAGGGGCAAAGGGGGATTTAAAAATCCCAGCCCGGCGGAGGCGGCGGATCGGCCGCCTCTGCGGCCTGCGCCTTGCGGCGAGCGGCCTCGACCCTGGCCTTGCGGCTGCGGCACAGGCGCATCACCTCCTGCTGCTGGGCAGGGGTCATGGCAAGCCAGTTGAAACGCTCCTCGCGGCTTCGCAGGCATCCCTTGCAATACCCCTTGTTGTTCAGTTCGCAGACCCCGACACAGGGGCTCTGGAGCGGGAAGATTTCGAGCTGTTCCATCCATGACCTCTCACACCTTGTCACCTTGTTATAACCCAGAAGATCACGGCAGGAGAAATCCGTCGTCAGGGGCGTGAAGGCGTTTGCTTTCCCCGGGCAATTTTGGCATCTTCCCCGCCGTGCAAGACACTCGGTGTTATATGAGGACATATGAATAGACATGCGTACTGGTTGGCCGCCGCCGTGGTGGGGCTGGCCGGTTGTGCGGGCAACCCTGAACCGGTCAAGGTGCCCCAGAAGAAGGCGGAATCCGGATGTTTTCTGAACTGCGAGATCCCTGTGAATCTGGGCAAGCAGTATCTGGATGGTGCCCTGCCGGGGGATCTGGTGCGGGTGGAGCGGGTCAACAGCCGCGCCCGCGCCGATTACAGCAAGTTCGGTCCCCAGAGCCGGATGGTGATGGAACGCTCCGGCCGTATGGCGAGCCGCTATGGGGAGCTCTACCGTCAACTCTCACGCTGGGTCGCCAATGGGGGCAATCCCGCCCATATCACCCAGTACGGTATCAGCCTGGCCCAGCTTGGCGGTGCCGACCGCATGGGCAACGTGCTCTTCACCGGCTACTACTCGCCAGTGCTGGAGGTGCGCCATCGCCCGGACGCCCAGTACAAGTATCCCATCTATGCCATGCCCAACTGCGGCGGTCGCTGCCCGAGCCGGGCCGAGATCCACCGGGGGGCGCTGGCCAACCGGGGGCTGGAGCTGGGCTACAGCAAATCCCTCATCGACAACTTCCTGATGGACGTGCAGGGTTCCGGCTTCGTTCACTACGGCGATGACGACCGGTTGCAGTACCTCGGCTACAGCGGCAAGAACGGCCACGGCTATGTCAGCATTGGCCGGGTGCTCATCGACCGTGGCGAAGTGCCCAAGGAGCAGATGTCCATGAAGGCCATCAAGGAGTGGGCCAATCGTCAGCCGGAAGAGAGCGTGAAGGAGCTGGTGGAGCAGAACCCCTCCTATGTCTTCTTCGAGCGCCGTCCCACCAACGACGTGGTGGGGGCTGCCGGCATTCCGCTCTTGCCCATGGCGGCGGTGGCTGCCGACAAGACCCTGCTGCCGATGGGCACGCCGATCCTGGCGGAAGTACCGCTGCTGGACAAAGAGGGCAACTGGACCGGCAAGCACCAGCTGCGGCTGTTGATTGCGCTGGATGTGGGGGGCGCGGTGAAGAAGGGCCACCTTGACCTCTACCACGGCATGGGGGAGAAAGCCGGTGTCGCGGCCGGTCACTACAAGCACTTTGGCCGGGTCTGGAAGCTGGGTCTGCACCACGGGCCGACCGCCGCCCCCTGGTTGTAACGCCCCCGGGTTGTAATGTAAGAGGGGCCATGGCCCCTCATTTCCCTCAAGAGACGGGAGATTCCCATGAAAAAAGCCGCCGGAGCAATCCGGCGGCTTTTTGTTTGCAGGGCAGATCTGGCGACAAGGGCCGTCAGCCCTTTCGGATATCGAGCTTGATGGCGCCCACCGGCTGGCAGCAGCAGGGGAGGCACTCCCCCTGGGAGACAAAGGCGAGCGGGACGGCGGCGTAGTGCACCTTGCCCGCCAGCAGCGGGGTACGGCAGGCGCCGCAATAGCCGCTGCGGCACTGGAACTCCACGTGATGGCCGTGGCGCTCCAGGGTCTCCAGCACGCTTTCGCCGGGATGGGGGTGCAGCACACCGTCCAGGGTCTGTACCTGGGGGGCTTGCCCCTCCGGCGCCGTGGTGGCGGTATGCAGGGGCGCGTTCAGGGTGGCGGTGGCGTCACTCACGGACGTCGCTCTCCCGCATCATGGTCTGCCAGCAGAGGTCGCCTTGCATCACAGCTCGAAGTCACCCAGATCGTCGGCGTGCACTTCACTGTCTATCTGACCCACCAGATAGGAGCTTACTTCCACTTCCTGGGGCGCCACCTGCACGTTGTCGGAGGAGAGCCAGGTGTTGATCCAGGGGATGGGGTTCTGCTTGGTGCCGGCAAAGGCCGGTTGCAGGCCGACGGCCGCCATGCGCAGGTTGGTGATGTATTCCACGTACTGGCAGAGGATGTCCTTGTTCAGGCCGATCATGGAGCCATCCTGGAACAGGTACTCGGCCCACTCCTTCTCCTGCAGGGCTGCTTCCTTGAACAGCTCGAAGCAGGCCTGCTCGCACTCGACGGCGATCTCCGCCATGTCGGGGTCGTCGTTGCCGCTGCGCATCAGGTTCAGCATGTGCTGGGTGCCGGTCAGGTGCAGGGCCTCGTCACGGGCGATCATCTTGATGATCTTGGCATTGCCTTCCATCAGCTCGCGCTCGGCGAAGGCGAAGGAGCAGGCGAAGCTCACGTAGAAGCGGATTGCTTCGAGGGCGTTGACGCTCATCAGGCACAGGTAGAGCTTCTTCTTGAGCTCCCGAAGGCTGATGGTGACTTCGCGATCCCCGATCCGGTGGGTCCCCTCACCGTGCAGGTGATAGACGGAGGTGGCCTCGATGAGATCGTCATAGAAGTGGCTGATGGAGCCGGCGCGCTTCAAGATCTGCTCGTTGGTCACGATGTCGTCGAACACCTGGCCCGGGTTGTTGACGATGTTGCGGATGATGTGGGTGTAGGAGCGAGAGTGGATGGTCTCGGAGAAGGCCCAGGTCTCGATCCAGGTCTCCAGCTCCGGGATGGAGACCAGGGGCAGCAGGGCCACGTTGGGGCTGCGGCCCTGAATGGAATCCAGCAGGGTCTGGTACTTCAGGTTGGAGATGAAGATGTGCTGCTCGTGGGGCGGCAGAGCCTGGAAGTCGATGCGGTCGTGGGAGACATCCACCTCTTCCGGGCGCCAGAAGAAGGAGAGCTGCTTCTCGATCAGCCGCTCGAAGATGTCGTGCTTTTGCTGGTCATAACGGGCCACGTTGACCGACTGGCCGAAGAACATCGGCTCCTTGAGCTGATCGTTTTGGGTCTGGCAAAAAGTAGAGTAAGCCATGGTTAGAATGCCGTGAAATAGGGAAAACAGGAGGGCGGGAGCTTGATGCTCCCGCCCGGTTTATCAGTGCGTTTCGCGGTTAGATCTTGCAAGCCCCGCCAGCGCAGCCGTCATCTTGCAGATCGGTCTGGGTGTCGTCGGCACCATCACGGGTGTTGTGATAGTAGAGGGTCTTGAGACCGTATTTGTAGGCGGTCAGCAAGTCTTTGAGCAACTGCTTCATCGGCACCTTGTTGCCTTCGAAGCGGGCCGGGTCGTAGTTGGTGTTGGCGGAGATCGCCTGATCCACGAACTTCTGCATGATGCCGACCAGCTGCAGGTAACCGTCGACGCTCGGCTGTTTCCACAGCAGTTCGTACTGATCCTTCAGGCGGTGGTACTCCGGTACCACCTGCTTGAGGATGCCGTCCTTGGAGGCTTTCACCGACACCAGGCCGCGGGGCGGCTCGATGCCGTTGGTGGCGTTGGAGATCTGGCTGGAGGTCTCGCTCGGCATCAGGGCGGTCAGGGTGGAGTTGCGCAGACCCACGGTCTTGATCTCTTCGCGCAAGGTTTCCCAGTCCAGGTGCAGGGGTTCATTGCACAGGGTGTCCAGATCCTTTTTATAGGTATCGATGGGCAGGATACCCTGGGCATAGGTGGTCTCGTTGAAGGCCGGGCAGGGGCCGAACTCGCGGGCCAGTTGCACGGAGGCTTTCAGCAGGTAGTACTGGATCGCCTCGAAGGTGCGGTGGGTCAGGGCCAGACCGGAACCATCGGAGTAGCGGGCACCGTTTTTCGCCAGGTAGTAGGCGTAGTTGATGACGCCGATCCCCAGAGTGCGGCGGTTCATGCTGCCCTTCTTGGCGGCCTTGAGCGGGTAGTCCTGATAGTCGAGCAGGGCGTCCAGAGCGCGCACGGCCAGCTCGGCCATCTCTTCCAGATCTTCCAGCTTCTCGATGGCGCCCAGGTTGAAGGCGGAGAGGGTGCACAGGGCAATCTCGCCGTCCTCGTCATCCACGTTGTTGAGCGGCTTGGTGGGCAGCGCAATCTCGAGGCAGAGGTTGGACTGGCGCACCGGCGCCACGGACGGGTCGAACGGGCTGTGGGTGTTGCAGTGATCCACGTTCTGGATGTAGATGCGACCGGTACCGGCGCGCTCCTGCATCATCAGGGAGAAGAGATCCACCGCCTTGAGGGTCTTCTTGCGAATGGCCGGGTCCTGCTCGTACTTGACGTAGAGCGCTTCAAACTTGTCCTGGTCCGCGAAGAAGGCGTCATAGAGGCCGGGTGCATCGGACGGGGAGAACAAGGTGATATCGCCGCCCTTGATGAGGCGCTGGTACATCAGCTTGTTGATCTGCACGCCGTAGTCCATGTGACGGACCCGGTTCTCTTCCACGCCGCGGTTGTTCTTCAGTACCAGCAGGCTCTCCACCTCGGTGTGCCACAGCGGGTAGAACAGGGTGGCCGCACCGCCGCGCACGCCGCCCTGGGAGCAGCACTTCACCGCAGTCTGGAAGTATTTGTAGAAGGGGATGCAGCCGGTGTGGAAGGCTTCGCCGCCACGGATGGGGCTGCCCAGACCACGGATGCGACCAGCGTTGATGCCGATGCCGGCGCGCTGGGAAACGTAGCGCACGATGGCGCTGGCGGTGGCATTGATGGAATCCAGGCTGTCGTCGCACTCGATCAGCACGCAGGAGCTGAACTGGCGGGTCGGGGTGCGCACGCCGCTCATGATCGGGGTCGGCAGGGAGATCTTGAAGGTCGAGACCGCATCATAGAAGCGCTTGATGTAGTCCAGACGGGTATCTTTCGGATACTTGGAGAAGAGGCAGGCCGCTACCAGGATGTAGAGGAACTGCGGGCTCTCGTAGATCTCGCCGGTGACACGGTTCTGGACCAGGTACTTGCCTTCGAGCTGCTTGACCGCCGCGTAGGAGAAGTCCATGTCGCGCCAGTGATCGAGGTAGCCGTTCAGCTCCTCAAATTCCGCCTGGCTGTAGTCTTCCAGCAGGTGCTTGTCGTACTTGCCCATGTCCACCAGTCTGGCGACGTGCTGATACAGGTGGGGCGGCTCGAACTGGCCGTAGGCCTTCTTGCGCAGGTGGAAGATGGCCAGACGGGCAGCCATGTACTGGTAGTCCGGGCTTTGCTCGGAGATGAGGTCAGCTGCAGCCTTGATGATGGTCTCGTGGATGTCGGCGGTACGGATACCGTCATAGAACTGGATGTGGGACTTGAGCTCCACCTGGGAGACCGACACGTTGTCGAGCTTCTCGGCAGCCCAGTCGAGCACGCGGTGAATTTTATCCAGATCGATGGGTTCTTTGTGTCCGTTACGCTTCGTCACAAACAAGTTCATTGGCTGATGACCCCTTTCATTGATACCTGCCGGTATCGGTTGATTCCCGAAAAGCCATCGCACAATGACGCAACCCGGCTCCGTCTGTCGAGGGAAACTGGGTAGGGATTGTGCGATGAATCACAAGATGTAGTGTTATTTTTAATGCGAACTACAAGATAGTGAGGTCGATGCGGTAATGCAATCTGTGGATAACGCATTAGCTGTGGATAAATTGTGGGTGTCGGGACGGGAGTTAGTGGACGCTCACAGCGAACGGGTTTTCATCCGTCCGATCCGTCAAATGCAAGTCCGGCGATCGAAGATGGAAAATTAAAATAACTTTTTTTGCTTGCGAAAGCAGGGTGTTTTTACTAGCAAATCCGGCCTGCTCATCCCTTGTGCAGTCAGGGTCAAAAGGTGTCCTGTTACGCCGTTCGGGGGGTTGCCAAGCCTGTAAAAAGAGGGATCGTCCGGGATCCCTCTGGTGTGCTGCGGGGGGAGCTGCGCGCCGGGGCCGATGCCCACATGGCCATCGGGACAACATCAAAGTTGCCCCGCAGATCCACCTCTATCCGGATGCCTTGTCGGTCATGGGCATGGACGTCAGCTCAGCTCGTAGCGAAGCCAGTGGTGCAGGGCCTGCACGGTATCAAAGTGAAGATCGGCGCCCCAGAGGGCCGGATCCTCGTCATCATTGAGATAACCCCAGCCAGCCACCGCGGTACGCATGCCGGCGTTGCGGCCGGCCTCGATGTCGCGCACGTGATCCCCCACATAGAGACACTGGCTGGCCGCGATGCCGAGCCGCTCGCAGGCAAAGAACATGGGGGCGGGGTCGGGCTTGCGTACCGGCAGGGTGTCGGCGCTCACGGTCACGCCGCAACTGGCGAGTTCAGGCAGGGCTGCCAGGAGCGGTTCGGTGAGAAAACCCGGCTTGTTGGTGACAATGCCCCAGGGCAGCTTTTTCTCGTCGAGCCACTCGATGAGATCCACCATGCCTTCATAGGGGCGGGTGCCGACGCAGAGGTTGGCGGCGTAGTAGTCGAGCAGGGCGGTGCGAAGGCGGGTGGCCCCCAGCTCCTCGAGCAGCTCGTCACCAAGACCGGCCCTGAGCAGCCCGAGGGCCCCGTGGGAGGTGGTCTGGCGGATGATGTCGTCAGAGAGCGGGGCAAAGCCTTCGCTTATCAGCACGTGATTGACGGCGGCGCCAAGGTCTGGGGCGGTGTCGAGCAGGGTGCCGTCCAGATCAAACAGCACGCAGCCAAGGGGCATCGGGTGAGGTGTGCTCATCAGCCTTGCTCCGGGCGCTCGAACGCCACCATGTAGTTGACGTCGACATTCTTGCCGAGCTTGAAGCTGTTGGAGAGCGGGGCGTAGTGAACGCCACTCATGTCCCGCACCAGCAGGCCCGCCGCTTCCCCCATGCGACACAGTTCGGCGGGGGTGATGAACTTCTTGTGATCGTGAGTGCCCTTGGGGACCATCTTCAACAGGTACTCGGCCCCGAGGATCATCATCAGATAGGCTTTGGGGTTGCGGTTGATGGTGGAGACGAACACCTTGCCCCCCGGCCGTACCAGGGTGGCGATGGCGCGCAGCACCGAGGCCGGGTCCGGCACGTGCTCCAGCATCTCCATGCAGGTAACCACGTCATACTGGCCAGGCGCTTCATCGGCGTGGGCTTCGGCGGTGCTCTGGCGGTACTCGAGCTCCACACCTTGTTCCAGCGCGTGCAGGCGGGCGACGCCGAGGGGTTCCTTGCCCATGTCGATGCCGGTGACCCGGGCCCCCCGGCGGGCCATGCTCTCGGAGAGGATGCCGCCACCGCAGCCGATGTCGAGCACGCGCTTGCCAAACAGGCCGCCGCTCTTGTCGGTGATCCAGTCAAGGCGCACCGGGTTGATTTGATGCAGCGGCTTGAATTCGCCCTCCATGTCCCACCAGCGGGAGGCGATGGCTTCAAATTTGGCGATTTCTGTCAGATCGACATTGGCATCACTATTCATGTTTTGATGATCCTGTGGCAAGGCGCGCAGCGGGCTGGGCGCGCGCAATCTATTGTCCTGGCGCGCATTATAACGGACCGACCTCGTCGCACCAGCCCGATGTGCTCATCGGATTTGTGGCTTAATGTATTTGGCTCAGTGTGTTACCATGTCGCGCTGTTTAAGCCAAAGAACAACTAATTAGGGATTAAGGCTTTCTATGAGCGATCTGGCCAGAGAGATCACGCCGGTCAACATCGAAGAAGAGCTCAAGAGTTCCTATCTGGATTACGCCATGAGCGTGATCGTAGGACGAGCTCTGCCGGATGTGCGTGATGGCTTGAAACCGGTTCACCGCCGCGTTCTGTATGCAATGAACGAGCTGGGGAACGACTGGAACAAGCCCTATAAAAAATCGGCCCGTGTGGTCGGTGACGTAATCGGTAAATATCACCCGCATGGCGACAGCGCCGTGTATGACACCATCGTCCGGATGGCGCAGGATTTCTCCATGCGCTACATGCTGGTCGACGGTCAGGGCAACTTCGGTTCGGTGGACGGCGACAACGCCGCGGCCATGCGTTACACCGAAGTGCGGATGGCGCGCATCTCCCACGAGCTGCTGGCCGATCTGGACAAAGAGACCGTGGACTGGGTGCCGAACTACGACGGTACCGAGATGATCCCGGCTGTCATGCCCACCAAGGTCCCCACCTTGCTGGTCAACGGCTCCTCCGGTATCGCGGTGGGCATGGCGACCAACATCCCGCCTCACAACCTCACCGAGATTGTCAACGGTTGCCTGGCGCTGATCGAAAACGGCGACCTCACCATTGACGAGCTGATGACCCATGTCACCGGCCCGGATTTCCCCACCGGCGGCATCATCAACGGTCGTTCCGGCATCGTGCAGGCGTACCGTACCGGTCGCGGCTCCGTCTATGTGCGGGCCAAGGCTGAAGTGGAGGTGGACGAGAAGACCAGTCGCGAGACCATCATCGTTCACGAGATCCCCTATCAGGTGAACAAGGCTCGCCTGATCGAGAAGATCGCCGAGCTGGTCAAAGAGAAGAAAATCGAGGGCATCAGCGCCCTGCGCGATGAGTCCGACAAAGACGGCATGCGCATCGTCATCGAGATCAAGCGCGGCGAGTCCGGCGAGATTGTGCTGAACAATCTCTACAAGCACACCCAGATGCAGACCACGTTCGGCATCAACATGGTGGCGCTGGACAACAACCAGCCCAAGGTGATGAACCTCAAAGAGATCCTGGATGCGTTCCTGCTGCACCGCCGTGAAGTGGTGACCCGCCGGACCGTGTTCGAGCTGCGCAAGGCGCGGGATCGGGCGCACATCCTGGAAGGGTTGGCGGTGGCATTGGCCAACATCGACCCCATCATCGAGCTCATTCGCCACAGTGCGACCCCGGCGGATGCGAAAGCCGCCCTGGTAGCCAAGGGCTGGGAGCTCGGCAACGTGGCCGCCATGCTGGAAAAAGCGGGCGACGACGCGGCTCGCCCCGAGTGGCTGGAGCCGGAGTTCGGCATCCGTGAAGGGCAGTACTTCCTGACCGAGATCCAGGCCCAGGCCATCCTTGACCTGCGTCTGCACAAGCTGACCGGCCTCGAGCACGAGAAGATCCTGGAAGAGTACCAATCTCTGCTGGATCTCATCGCCGAGCTGCTGCACATCCTGGCAAGCCCGGAACGCCTGATGGAAGTGATCCGTGACGAGCTGCTGGCCGTGCGCGAGCAGTACGGCGACGAGCGTCGCACCGAGATCAGCATGTCCAGTGCCGAGATCAACATCGAAGATCTGATCACCCCGGAAGACGTGGTCGTTACCTTGTCTCACCAGGGCTATGTGAAGTATCAGCCGCTCTCCGATTACGAGGCCCAGCGCCGCGGTGGTCGTGGCAAGTCGGCCACCCGGATCAAGGAAGAGGACTTTGTGGAGCGTCTGCTGGTGGCCAACACCCACGACACCATTCTGTGCTTCTCCACCCGTGGCAAGGTCTACTGGCTCAAGGTGTATCAGCTACCGGAAGCGTCCCGTGGCGCCCGCGGTCGTCCGATCATCAACCTGCTGCCGCTGGATGAGGGTGAGCGCATCACCGCCATCCTGCCGGTGAAAGAATATGACGCCGACAAGTATGTCTTCTTCGCCACCGCCAACGGCACCGTGAAGAAGACCAGCCTGTCTGACTTCAGCCGTCCGCTCTCCTCCGGTATCCGTGCCATCAACCTCAAAGAGGGTGATGAGCTGATCGGGGTGGACATCACCGATGGCAGCAACGAGATCATGCTCTTCTCCGATGCGGGCAAGGTGGTTCGCTTTGCGGAAGGCAGTGGTCGTGCCGATGCCGATGCCACTGACGAAGTCGACACCGACGACGACGCCGGCAACGACGATGACGGCAGCGACAACGGCGAAGGCACCGAAAGCAAAGGCACCTTCAAGGGCGTACGTCCCATGGGTCGTACCGCTGCCGGTGTGCGCGGCATCAAGCTGGGCGCCGGTGACAAGGTGGTCTCCCTCATCGTGCCCCGTGGTGATGGTGCCATCCTCACCGCCACCGAGAACGGTTACGGCAAGCGTACCGCGCTGGACGAGTACCCGACCAAGAGCCGTGGTACCCAGGGCGTCATCTCCATCAAGGTGGATGAGCGCAACGGCAAGGTGATCGATGCGATCCAGGTCGAAGATACCGACCAGATCATGCTGATCACCAACGGCGGTACCCTGGTTCGTACCCGGGTGTCCGAGGTGAGCGTCATCGGCCGCAACACCGGCGGTGTGCGTCTGATCCGTACCGGTGAAGACGAGACCGTAGTCGGCCTGCAGCGCGTTGCCGAGAGCGACGAAGAGGAAACCGAGGCCCTGGCTGTTGAAGGGGAGGTGTCTGAAGGCACCGACACCGCAGCGGACGCTGGCGCCGTCGATACCGGGGAGGCGGGCGACGAGTAATCGTCCCCCTTTGTCCGGTGTAAAAGAGCGACCTTGATGGTCGCTCTTTTTTTGTCCGCCTCACCGCAGGCTCTCCCCGTCCTTGTGCTTGCCCAGCAGCTCTCTTCTCTGCTGCCCGGCTCCGTCTGCCGTGCATGCAGCCCTGCCTGCCACGGCGTCATCTTCCTGATATGCAGGGTTGGTCCCATCGCATCAACACGATTCCTTCACTCGACTGTCATGGCCCTGTCATGACGGCCAGCCATGCTGCCTGCGTTGAATGAGGCCACCACAGAGGCAGGCATCGCTTGCCAGGAGCACTGTTATGACGAGCTGGGTAATGTGGGAGATCTGGTGGAGCCGGATGTGGGGAGGGCAGGAGAAGGTGCGCCTTAGGGTGGATGAGGAGGAGGTGGCGCACGAGCCATCCCGCCTGCCTGCGGAGCTGATTGCACGGCGCCACCCAGCGGGGAGCTGCCCGCCGAGACCACGGAGCTGACGGCGCTCAGAACAGACGCAACTGCTCGCCCGGGCGGATGAAGGCGGCCGTATTGAGTGCTATATGGCGCTTGCCCAGTTGCAGCCGCCTGCTGATCAGGCGAAAGCGCTGGGCGAGCAGGTCGGCAAACTGTCCTTCACCTCGCATGCGGCTACCAAAGGTGGCGCTGTTGAGTGCGCCACCCCGGCTTGCCCGCAGCTAGTTGAGGATCGCCTCTTTCTGGCCGGGATAGTGCGTATCGAGCCAGTCGCAAAAGAGGGTGGTGAGCTCGTGGGGCAATCGCAGCAAGATGTAATCCGCACAGCCCGCCCCGGCGTCGACGGCGGCCTTGATGATCTGTTCCAGTTCCGGCTCGTTGAGCCTGGGGATCATGGGGGCGGCGAGCACGCCGACCGGCACACCGGCCTTGGCCAGTCGTTCGATCACCTTGATCCGCCCAACCCCCGTGCTGGCCCTGGGCTCCAGCTGTCGCCTCAACGTCTCATTGAGGGTGGTGACCGACACCATCACCTGGCATAACCCTTCCCGGGCCAGCTCGGTCAGCAGATCGAGGTCGCGCAGGATCATGGCGCTCTTGGTGATGAGCCCTACTGGATGGCGATGAGCCAGCATCACCGTCAGGAGTTCGCGAGTCAGGCGATAGTGGTGCTCGATGGGTTGATAGGGATCGGTATTGGCCCCCAGCACGATGGTTTGTGGCTGATAGGCTGGCTTGGCAAACTCCCGTCGCAGCAGCTCGGCAGCATTGATTTTGGCAAACAGCTTGCTCTCGAAATCCAGCCCGGGGGAGAGCTCAAGGTAGGCGTGGCTGGGTCTGGCATAGCAGTAGATGCAGCCATCTTAAATGCGAAAGGGGACTCCCTCCGACGTAGGTGGGAGGGGAATTTCGCCGGGGCGTCAGCCCCGCTGGTTTTGAATGTATTGCTTGATCACCTCCAACGGTGCTCCGCCGCAA
>NZ_JBLUXC010000047.1:0-35466 GCF_048276795.1 Aeromonas sp. PS2Canimalfood6 | reverse complement strand
TTGCGGCGGAGCACCGTTGGAGGTGATCAAGCAATACATTCAAAACCAGCGGGGCTGACGCCCCGGCGAAATTCCCCTCCCACCTACGTCGGAGGGAGTCCCCTTTCGCATTTAAGATGGCCAGGGTGCCGAGGAAGAATCCTTCCCTGTCGAGCAGGGGGCGGGAGACGGAGACGCTGCGGCTCTTGTCGTCGAATTGGCTGGTGTAGTGGTCGGTGTAGTGCACGAAGGGTGTTCGCACGGCGGCGGAGAGAAACCAGGGGCGCTTCCTGGCATCAACGTGCTCCTCGACCGGCAGATGGGGGATGGAGTTGAACCGCCCCTGTGGATCGGCGAGCAGGATGCTCTTCACATAGGGGGTGAGCGCCAACGTTTGCATCAGGGAGATGCCAAGGGATGTATGGCCCTCATTGAGGAAGGCATCCAGGCCTGATTCATCGATGACACTGCCCGTTTCGTTGAGGACATGCTCCAGTGACTTGAACTGTGGCTCGATGGACTGGGTCGCCATGTTGTGCACGAACATGGCCGCCACCTTGTGATACTTGCGCTCGGCAGAGGTCCGGATGCTGACACTGACGGCCATCAGGGCGATGAGCAGGGTCAGGATGATGACTCCGAAGGTGACGTTGAGCTGGGTATCGCAGTGCAGGTTTTGGTGGGCGGTCTCATTCATAGGCGTGTGCTGATGGCTTGGTATTGTCTCAATCAGGGCTGATAAAAGGGTGGGCATGCTATCGCCTCCTTTATCAATAGCGATTGACCAGGATCAACAAGGGGAGGGAGAACGCGACCATACTTG
Organism: Aeromonas sp. PS2Canimalfood6; assembly: GCF_048276795.1. Lineage (NCBI taxonomy): Bacteria > Pseudomonadati > Pseudomonadota > Gammaproteobacteria > Aeromonadales > Aeromonadaceae > Aeromonas > Aeromonas sp. PS2Canimalfood6. The sequence goes on along the minus strand of NZ_JBLUXC010000047.1, from coordinate 34,664 downwards.
TCTGATGAGTGTGAATATGGGGGTGAAAATGCCGCCATGTTCTGAATATGTGATGGTTACTTGCCGATTGGCTGTGAAAGTGAAGGCGGTGACCTTCATCAGGCGGCCATGATGGACCCTCTCAGAGAGCCTCGACGACGTTGCCATCTTGCCTCCGATAGGAGATGGCGTGCCTGCCACCCTCGCTTTTCCCGCTTCCCCGCCAACATGCCCCAAATTGTTAATATCGGGGCAAAATAGAACAATAAAATGCAAATGATATTTGTTACTATTCACATGCAGTAAGTAATCGAGGATCAGATGCAGCTTGTTCACCCCCCTTTGACCCTGGTCGCCGTGACCATCTCCACCCTGCTTGCAGGCTCTGTACAGGCCGCCGCGTCCGACAGCCAGGATACGGCCACCGCCGACGAGACCCTGACCGTGCTCGGCCAGACCTATCGCAACACCGCGACCAAGACCCGGCTCGACCCCATCGAGACGCCCCAGGCCATCTCGGTGGTGGATGGGGAGACCCTGTCGCTGCGCGGTGTCAGTTCGGTGAGCGAGGCGCTGCGCTACGTCCCCGGCGTCAACACCGAGCTGAGGGGCGGGGCGGTCAACCGGCTGGATCTGTTCAACATCCGTGGCTTTGACAACTACCAGAACTTCTATGACGGCCTGCTGCTCCAGTACAACGACTGGAACCTGCAACCCCAGATCGATCCGGTGGCCATCGAGCAGCTGGAGGTGTTCAAGGGGCCGACATCGGTGCTCTATGGCAGCATGCCCCCCGGCGGCATGGTCAACCTCATCGCCAAGCGCCCCCAGCGGGAGAGCAAGCACAACGTGAGCGTGGCGACCGGCACGGGCACCCTCAAGGAGATGACCCTCGACAGCACCGGTGCCATCAACGAGCAGCTCGCCTATCGGCTGGTGGGACTGGCCCGGGAGAAGGATGGCCAGGCGGTGACCTCGAAGGAGGAGCGCTACGTCTTTGCGCCGTCCCTGGACTGGCAGCTCGGCGAGCGCACCCTGCTGAACCTCAACCTTTACTACCAGAAGGATCCCGAGGCCGGCATCTACACCACTGTGCCCGCCAGCGGCTCGGCCAAATCCAATCCCCTGGGGCAGCTTGGCAGTGACACCTTCCTTGGCGACGAGAACTGGAACGAGTACAACCGGGATGTGACCCTGCTGGGCTACAAGCTGAGCCACGACTTCAACGAGCGCTGGCAGGTGTTGCAAAATGCCCGCTACATGGATGCGTCTGCCTATCAGCGCAACACCTACAACGCGGCCCTGGCGGCGGACAACCGCACCCTGGCCCGCAACGCCTATCTCACCGATGAAGACTCTCGCGGCGTTGTCATCGACAACCAGCTGGCGGGCAAGGTACAGACGGGCTCTGCCCAGCACAACCTGCTGCTCGGGGTCGACTACCAGTACCTGGATGCCCATGTCCTCTACCGGGATACCCTCGACTACTCGGCGCCCAGCATCGACATTTTCAACCCGAACCATAGCCAGATAGTCCCAGAGGCACTCACTTTCAACTACCAGGATAAAAAGGTGATCCGTCAGTCCCAGACCGGCGTCTATCTGCAGGATCAGGTGCGCCTCGATCGGCTGGTGGCCATCGGCGGCGCCCGCTACGACCGCTACCGGATGGACACCGACAGCCGGACCCTCTATCAGGGGGCGGACAGCCAGTCCCTGGCCCACATCGATCAGGACAACCTCTCCTTCCGCGTCGGCGCGCTCTATGAGCTGGATGGCGGCTTCTCCCCCTATGCGAGCTATGCCGAGAGTTTCGAGCCGGTGCCGGGGGCGGACAAGCAGGGTCAGGCGTTCAAACCGGCGACCGGTCATCAGTGGGAAGGGGGCGTCAAGTTCCTCTCCGACGACATGAGCAAGACGGCGACGCTGTCGGCGTTCCACATCACCAAGAAGAATGCCCTGGTGACGGATCCGGACAATGTCTACGGGCCCAAGCTGCAGACCGGGGAGACGGTCTCCAGGGGCATCGAGCTTGAGGGGAGAGCCGATCTCACCAGCCAGCTGGATCTGGCCCTCAACTACACCCTGATGGACATGGAGATCACGCGCGATACCACCACGTTGCAGGGCAAGACGCCGGTCTGGGTCCCCAGACAGATGGCGTCGCTGTGGAGCAACTACTACCCCGGCGGCAACCTCGAGGGGATGCGAGTGGGCGCCGGCCTGCGCTACGTGGGGGAGGCCGAGATGGATGCCGCCAACACCGACAAGGTACCGGACTACCTCCTGATGGATATGTCCGCCTCCTACGATCTCGCCGCCCTCAGCGCAAGCCTGAAGGGGGTAGGTGTATCGCTTGGCGCCAGCAACCTGTTCAACAAGACCTACTACTCCTGCTACGACCAGAACAACTGCTGGTTCGGGGCCGAACGAAGCGTGGAGGCGCGACTCAAATACGCATTCTGACCTTGCGCCCCGGCACGCGCCCGGGGCCCTTTCAACGAATGGGCGAGGAGAGGGCGCGCGGTGTGCCGCGCAGCCTTGGTCGGGAGCACGGCCTTGGCCGGGAGAAAGCGGACGCGGAACGCGCCCTCGTCTCGGATCACCAGGCCCTGTTCGCGGCGGCGGCCAGCCTGATTCCATCCCTCAAGGGGAACCTGGTGGCGGCCGGTGACGTGCGCCCGCCACTGACGGATGCCGCCGGAGCGACGTCGGCCGAGGTGGCCGCAGCCCTCCATGCGCACTGGCAGCAGGCACACCCGGAGGCGGGGCCCGCCTACTGGCTCACCCGCAGCTGGGGCATGCTCTGCTGGCAATCCATCTATCTCGCCATGGTGGCCGTCTACCGCCATCAGGCCGTGCCTGCCCTCGACAGGCTGGGACAGGGGCATGAGGCCGGCGTGGTGTCGGGCTTTACCCTGCCGGCCGAGCCCATGATCAAAGGGGAGGCCGGCGTGTTGATCAAGACGGCCGGGGAGCGACTCCAGGCGCACTGGCAGGGGCAGTTCACCCTCCTTGGGACGGCGCAGCGGCTGCGCCCCGGTTTCGTGCGCCCGCTCCTGGCGGACGATCTGCTGGCGGCCCTGGTGCGGGTACCCGATTTCTTCGGGGAAGTGAGTCGGGAGGAGGTGAGGGCCCATGCCCCCCTCTGGCTTGAATCCTGTGGCCTGCCATCGGCACATCTGACGGGCTGGCGCGAGGCGGGGCTGCCCCGGGACGAGGCCTTCCCGGGCTATGTGCGTCAGCGCTGCTGCCTGCACTACAAGCGCCGGGATGGGGAACTGTGTGGCAACTGCCCGCGAAGGCTGGGTGAGGCGAGGGGTGGTGAATGCTGATACCCGACTCTTCGTCTGCGCGGGCAACCCGTGGTGAAAGCCGCCTGATCCTGGCGGCTTTTTTGTGCCCGGCTTACTGGGCCGCCATCCGGGTGCGAATGCGCTCGAACAGGCTCTGCAGGCAGGCCTGATCTTTGTCGGCGGCGCGCACGGCGCCATACATGTGGCGGCGAATGCCCTCCCCGAGAGGGCGCGCCTCAAGAAGGCCCTGGCGCACGAACTCCTCGCTGGCCCAGCGGGGCAGGGCGGCGAGCCCGAGCCCGGCGGCGGCCATCTGCAGCATGACCGAGGTGTTGTCCACCGGTTTGCAACGGGCGGGCTCCACCCCGGCCGGTTGCAGGAAACGGCTGAACACGTCCATGCGCGCCCGCTCCACCGGGTAGACCAGCAGCACCTCCGGCCGCAGATCGTCCGGTGTGATGCGCCGCTGCTGGCAGAGGGGGTGATCCGGCGCCATCACCAGGGTGAGATCGAAGGCGAACAGCGGCTCGAAATGAAGATCTCCGCGGGCCTGCACATCCGAGGTGAGCAGCAGGTCGAGCTGGCCGCCAAGCAGGGCACTGATGGCATCGAAACCCGGCACCGACTCCACCTCCAGATCCACGCCGGGCCACTGGCGGCGAAAGTCCGGCAACAGCGGGAGCAGCCACTGGATGCAGCTGTGGCAATCGAGGGCCAGATGCAGCCTGCCCGCCTCGCCGCTGTGCAGGGCGACCAGCTGGCGCTCGGTCTGGGCCAGGGCGGGCAGCACCTGACGGGCCAGGGCCAGCAGATGCTGGCCTGCCGCCGTCAGCACCAGAGGGCGGCTTTTTCGAAGAAACAGCTCCAGATTGAGGCGGGTCTCCAGCTCCTTGAGCTGGTGGGAGAGGGCGGACTGGGTGAGGTTGAGGGTGAGTGCGGCCCCGGCCAGGGACCCTTGCTCGGCCAGGGCGCTGATGGTCTTCAGGTGTTTGAGATCGATGCCCAGATTGCTGCTCTGAGGGGGGCTGGATGGGGTGGGCGCGACCATGGCACTGCTCCTTTGTGCGTCAGTTGAGAAATTCTTGAGAGCCAGTTGAAGAGGATTCAATAGCCAAGGCCACCTTATCTTGTCATTTTGGATGTGTAAACATCTGGATGGCCAAACAATCCAGATCCTCATCAGATAAACGAGCATAAGGAATGGAACCTATGACCTTCGCACACACCCTGGGCTTTCCCCGTATCGGCGCCAAGCGAGAACTGAAATTTGCCCTCGAATCCTACTGGCGTGGCGAAACCACCCAGGCCGAGCTGGTCGCCGTGGGCAAGAGCCTGCGTGAGCGCCACTGGCAGGCCCAGCGTACCGCCGGGGTCAACCTGCTGCCGGTGGGGGATTTTGCCTGGTACGATCAGGTGCTGGGTACCAGCCTGCTGGTAGACGCCGTGCCTGCCCGTCACCGCCACGGCGACACCGACCTCGACACCCTGTTCCGGGTGGCCCGTGGCCGTGCGCCGACCGGCCCGGCGGCGGCCGCTGCCGAGATGACCAAATGGTTCAACACCAACTACCACTACCTGGTGCCGGAATTTTACCGTGACCAGCGCTTCAAGCTGGGCTGGAGCCAGATCTTTGACGAGGTGGAAGAGGCCAAGGCCCTTGGGCTGCCGGTCAAGGCGGTGTTGCTGGGCCCCGTCTCCTACCTCTGGCTTGGCAAGGAGAAAGAGAGCGGCTTCTCCCGCCTCGAACTGCTGGATCGCCTGCTGATCGTCTACCAGGAGATCCTGGCCAAACTGGCGGCCCAGGGGGTGGAGTGGGTGCAAATCGACGAGCCGGCCCTGACGCTGGACCTGCCGGACGAGTGGCGCCTGGCCTACCTCAAGGCATATGAGCGCCTGAGCGGCCCCTGCAAGCTGCTGCTCACCACCTACTTCGGGTCCGTGGCCCATCAGCGCGACATCATCACCAGTCTGAAGGTGGACGGCCTGCACCTGGATCTGGTGGCAGCCCCCGAGCAGCTGGAGACCCTGGTCCCGCACCTGCCGGCACAGTGGGTACTCTCGGCGGGTGTCATCAACGGCCGCAACGTCTGGCGTGCCAACCTGGCCAAGCTGGCGCCGACCCTCAAGGCCTTGAAAGAAAAGCTTGGCGAGCGCCTCTGGGTGGCCTCCTCCTGTTCCTTGCTGCACAGCCCGGTGGATTTGACCCTGGAGCACGAGCTGGATCCCCAGACTCGCAGCTGGTTCGCCTTTGCCCTGCAAAAGTGCTATGAGCTGGGGCTGCTGTCCGACTACCTGGACGGTGGCGCCCTGGACAAAATCGAGGCTTACAGCCAGCCCATCGTGGATCGGGAGTCTGACAGCCGGGTTCACAAGAAGGTGGTGCAGTCGCGCCTCGCCAGCCTGACCAACAGTGACTTCGATCGCCAGAGCGCCTACCCGGTGCGTGCCGACGCGCAGCGCTCGGATCTGAAGCTGCCGCTCCTGCCCACCACCACCATCGGCTCCTTCCCGCAGACCTCTGAAATCCGGGTGCTGCGTCAGGATTGGCGTGCCGGGCGCATCGATGACCAGGCCTACGAGGCGGGCATCCAGGCCCAGATCAAGGATGCGATTGAGCGCCAGGAGGCCATCGGGCTGGACGTGCTGGTGCACGGCGAGGCCGAGCGCAACGACATGGTGGAGTATTTCGGGGAGCTGCTGGACGGCTTTGCCATCACCCGATTTGGCTGGGTACAGAGCTATGGCTCCCGCTGCGTCAAGCCGCCGGTGATCACCCGTGACATCGACCGTACGACCCCCATGACCCTTGAGTGGACGAAGTTTGCCCAGAGCCTGACCGACAAGCCGGTGAAGGGCATGCTGACCGGCCCCGTGACCATTCTCTGCTGGTCCTTCCCGCGGGAAGACGTGAGCCGCGAGCAGTCCGCCCTGCAGATTGGCCTGGCCATTCGCGACGAGGTGGCTGACTTGGAAGCCGCCGGCATCAAGATCATCCAGATCGACGAGCCGGCGATCCGCGAAGGGCTGCCCCTGCGCAAGCAGGATCACCAGGCCTATCTGGACTGGGCGGTGCGCGCCTTCCGCCTGAGTGCAAGCCCGGTGGTGGACAGCACCCAGATCCACACCCACATGTGTTACAGCGACTTCAACCTCATCATCGAGGCGGTGGCGGCGCTGGACGCGGATGTGATCACCATCGAGACGAGCCGCAGCCAGATGCAGTTGCTCGAAGCGTTCGAGCGCTTCAACTACCCCAACGAGATCGGTCCGGGCGTCTACGACATCCACTCGCCGAACGTACCGAGCCAGGGCTGGATTGAAGACCTCATCCGCAAGGCTGCGCAACAAATCCCGGCAGACCGGCTCTGGGTGAACCCGGACTGCGGCCTCAAGACCCGCGGCTGGGAAGAGACCACCGCTGCCCTGAAGGTGATGGTCGATGCGACTCGGGCGCTGCGCGCCGAGCTGGCCTGAGGGCTTCCATTCACCCGGACGAGCGCCCGGTGAGTGTCACCAAGACGAGAGAGGGAAGGCGACAGCCTTCCCTCTTTTTTTGCATGGCCGCTCCCTAGAGGGGGATCAGGGCGGGCCGGGGTGCGGGCAGGTAGCGGGTTGGGGAAACCGACATCGTCACCCGGTGAGGGGCGCTTGCGAGCGCCTCGGTCAGCCACTGTTGGTCGAGGGGGATGGCATTGCGATCCTCGATCACCAGATTGAGGTGCTGGGCGCCCAGGCACCCGTAGCGGGCGGGGTCGGTCTGGGTAAAGAGGCCAAGACAGGGCACACCGCTGGCGGCAGCCAGGTGCAGGGGACCGGTGTCGGCGCTGACGAAGAGGGAGAGGCCGCCCGTGAAGCGGGCCAGCTCCCCCATGTTGCCAAGGGAAACGTGCACGTCCCCGAGCAGGTGCTCGGGGGCGGCGGGATCCGCGAGCTGGATCAGCAGGGAATCCGGGCTGTGACGGCGCAGATCCCCAAGCAACCGCTGCCACTGGGGCTGGGAGAGCCCCTTGCCCTTGCGGGCGCCGGTGAAAAAGCCGATCAGAGGACGGCCAGGATAGGCTCGTCGCAGCGCACTCAAGGCCGGGCTTGGCCCCTGCAACAGGCTGCCAAGGGGGATGGGGTTGGCCGGATTGCCCGGTATGCCGAGCAGTTGCAGGGGCTGGTGGGCGTAGTGGCACTCACTGTCCGGAGCCTGCGGACGCGGGAAGATGAGATCCCCATGGCCATCGTCGAAGCCGCATTTCTCCCGGGCCTGTACCCAGGCGGCGATGAAGTGATCCGTACTGGAGGCGAAGGGGACGTAGACCCTGTCGTAGTGCTGGCGGCGCAGACGCGAGAGTGCCGAGAGGGCGCCCGGCAGGTGTCTGCCCTGCAACCGGATCTGATGAATGTGCCGCAGGGGCAGATCGGCCAGGAAGGGGAGCAGGGCGGTGGGGCTGCACACCAGCTCCAGCTCGGCGTGGGGATGGGCGCGATGAAGCTGGTGCAGGAAGGGCAGCAGGAAGAGGTTGTTGCCGATGCGGTTGGTACTGCGAATGACCAGGATCCGGCGGGGTGCCTGCGAAGAGGGCGGCAATGCGCTGCGACTGGCAAGCCAGCCGAGCAGGGTTCGCTCCAGTCCCGCCGTCCAGACCCGGCGTTGGCCGTCGAAGCGGCGCAGGGCATCGTTGAGGTGAGTCATACCGTTGGGCTCCAGTGTTGGGATGGCGTAAAGGGTGCCAGCGGACTCTTAAGACAATGTTAAGAAGGGAAAAAGCGTGCGGATGATGGCCATGGCGGAGCGGGGGGCTGGTCTGGGACGGGGGAAAGTGGCTAGAATTGCGCATTTTAAATAAATGTTATCGTCCGCGGGAGCACCATGCAGTTCAGGGATTTTTTGCCGGTATCGACCAATACCAGCGTCAAAGAGAGTTGTTACGGCGCCCTTGGCGCCCTCATCGGCTTGCTCGGCACCGCCTTGCTGTGTCGCTGGGGGCTGGGGCTCGAGGTGCACTGGCTCATCGCCCCCATGGGGGCCTCCGCCGTGCTGCTGTTTGCCGCCCCGGCCAGCCCCCTGGCCCAGCCCTGGTCCATCCTTGTGGGCAACGGGGTCTCGGCCCTGATGGGGGTATTGAGCGCGAACCTGGTGCCGGACATGGCTATCGCCTCGGCCCTGGCGGTGATGCTGGCCATCGCCGCCATGTTCCTCACCCGCAGCCTGCACCCGCCCGGCGGCGCCGTGGCCCTGACCGCCGTCATCGGCGGCGAGGGGATCCGGGCGCTCGGGGTCGGCTACGTGCTGCTGCCGGTGCTGCTCAACTCCCTGTTGCTGCTGAGTCTGGGCTTGCTCTACAACCGCGCTCTGGGGCGTCGTTATCCCCATGGCGGCAAGGCGGCGCCCAATCGCCACCAGACGGCGGATCCCCAGCCGAGTGCCCGACTCGCCACCCAGGACATCGACTTTGCCCTGCAAAAACACGGGGAGCTGCTGGACATCAGCCGCCAGGATCTGCAGGAGCTGCTGCAGGAGGCCCAGCTTCACGCCCTGCGCGAGCGGGTGGGGACGGTGCGTTGCCAGGATGTGATGTCGCGGGATCTCGTCGTGACGACGCCACAGGCGCTTGCCATGGAAGCGTGGCATCTGCTCTCCCACCACCAGATCAAGGCGCTGCCGGTGGTGGATGAGGGGGAGAGGCTGGTCGGCATCATCACCCTGCACGACCTGATGATCGACCGGGCGGGTCACCAGCCGAGGGCGAAGGAGGCCCTTGAGCAGCAGCAGGTGGCGGATCTGATGACCCGGGAGGTGCAGACGGCGCGGCGCTACCAGCCTCTCTACGATCTGGTGGAGGCCTTCTCCGACGGGGGGCTGCACCACATGCCGGTGGTGGAGGGGGAGCAGCTGGTGGGCATCATCACCCAGTCCGACATGGTGGCGGCCCTGTTCACCCTGGCCCTGAAACCCGGACTGACGAGCGAGGAGGCGACCCCGGTGTCGTCATAGCCAGGGGGCAAGAAAAAAGAGGGCGTGCCAGGCACGCCCTCTTTATTTCGCAGACTTGCACAGACGGTGGCCAATGCCTAGCCGTAGCGGGCCAGGGTGAGCCCCTCGTCGCTGATATCCGGGGTATTGCCCGAGATGAGATCGCTGAGCAACTGGCCCGATCCTGCCGCCATGGTCCAGCCCAGGGTACCGTGGCCGGTATTGAGCCAGAGCCCGGGAATGGGGCTTGGGCCGACCAGGGGTGTGCCGTCCGGCGTCATGGGGCGTAGCCCGGTCCAGAAGCTGGCCTGCTCCAGATTTCCCCCCTGGGGGAAGAGATCCCTCACCACCATGGCCAGGGTATCGTGGCGTCTGGGGTTGAGCGCCAGGTTGAAGCCCGAGAGTTCGGCCATGCCGCCCACCCGGATCCGTTCGTCGAAGCGGGTGATGGCGACCTTGTAGGTCTCGTCCAGCACAGTGCTGCGCGGGGCACCCTCGGCATCCGTCATCGGCAGGGTGAGGGAGTACCCCTTGACCGGGTAGACGGGGAGCTCAATTCCGAGGGGGCGCAGGAAGCCGGTGCCATAACTGCCGAGGGCACAGACGATGGCGTCGGCCTGGAAGCGCTGCTCGCCGGCACGGACCGCCACGGCGCGTCCCTTCGCGATCTCGACCTCGTCGATGGCGCAGTTGAAGACGAAGCTCACCCCGAGCTTGCGGGCCTCGTCCGCCAGGGCCTGGGTGAAGCGGAAACAGTCACCGGTTTCATCTCCCGGCAGGCGCAGGCCCCCCACCACCTTGCCACGCACCCTTGCCAGGGCGGGCTCGACCTCCTCGCAGCCGCCGGCATCGAGGGACTGATAGGGGACGCCGTACTCCTCGAGCACGGCAATATCGCGCTGGCTGGCATCGAGCTGGGCCTGACTGCGAAACAGTTGCAGGGTGCCGAGCTGGCGCCCTTCGTAGTCGAGCGCGAGCTCGCCCCGCAACTGCTTCATGCAGTCGCGGCTGTATTCGGCCAGCCGTACCATGCGCCCCTTGTTGACCGCATAGGCCGCCGGCGTGCAGTTGGCGAACATCTTCAGCATCCAGCGCAGCTGGAAGGGGTCCGAGGTGGGCCGCACCGTGAAGGGGGCGTGCTTTTGCAGCAGCCATTTGGCGGCCTTGAGGGGAATGCCGGGGGCAGCCCAGGGGGAAGCATAACCCGGGGAGATCTGACCCGCGTTGGCATGGCTGGTTTCAAGGGCCACCCCGTCACGCCGCTCCAGCAGGATCACTTTGTGACCGGCCTTGGCCAGATACCAGGCGCTGGTCACACCGACCACGCCACCACCGAGTACCACTATGTCCATCTTGTCTCTCCTTGACTGGGGCCTCCACCTTAATCAGCCGCCACAGGATATTCAACTGGTGTCGATGTCATTGGTGGTTATCGCTATTCACATTTTGTTAACTGGCTCTCAATGTTGTCATTTGCTCACTTTCTGGCATGAAATCCGGTCGATTCAGAGCCGCTCCAGGTGGAGCAGATGATGCTCTGCCGTCGTCAGGATGGCTTGCTGCTGTTCTGTGGTTTGGCCATCCCAGTTGGCATAAGGCAGGGCGAGGCGAGGGTTGTTGCCAAGTTTGTCCCGGTTGCGCCATAAAAAGTGCCAATAGAGGCTGTTGAAGGGGCAGCTGTCCGGCCCGCTGCGGGCCTTCACCTGATAGTGACACCCCTTGCAGTAGTGGCCCATCCGCTCGAGATAGGCGCCGCTGCTGGCGTAGGGCTTGCTGCCCATCAGGCCGCCATCGGCAAACTGGCTCATGCCGCGGGTGTTGGGCAGCTCCACCCACTCGATGGCGTCCACATAGATGCCCAGATACCAGGTATCCACCTCGTCAGGGTGGATACCCGCCAGCAGGGCGAAGTTGCCGGTCACCATCAGCCGCTGGATATGGTGGGCATAGGCGTGCTCCAGAGACTGTCGAATGGCGTGACGCACGCAGGCCATGCTGGTTTCTCCATTCCAGAAAAAACCGGGCAGGGGTCGCTCGGCCCCGAGAAAGTTGGTGCGCCGATACTCGGGCATCTTTTCCCAGTAGAGGGCGCGGACAAACTCGCGCCAGCCGAGGATCTGGCGGATGAACCCCTCCACCTGCGCCAGGGAAATGGTGGCCTGATTGGCCTGCCAGTGAGCTTGCGCAGCGCGGATCACCTCGAGGGGATGGAGCATCTTGCTGTTCATGGAAAACGACAAGCGGCTGTGGAACAGGCTCCAGCCCCGCTCGCTCAGGGCGTCCTGATAGCGGCCGAAGTGGGGCAGGCAGTGTGCAAGGAAGTGTTCAAGCAGTGCGCGGCTCTGGCGCCGGGTGACGGGCCAGGGCAGGGCGTCGGCATCGGCACTGCCAATGGTGGCGACGCCGTGGCGGGTCAGCATGGCATCGATGTCGCTCACCTCGTTGGCAAAGGTGAGGTGCGCCGGGATGGGTTGGCTCGCCGGCAATTTGGCGCGATTCTCGGCATCGAAGTTCCAGCGCCCCCCAAGGGGTTGGCCGCGCTCATCGAGCAACACCCGGTACTGCTTTCGCAGGGCGCGGTAGAAGAACTCCATCCGGCTGTGGGGGTAGCGTCGCCAGCCATCGCGGGGGGTGAGAAAATGTTCGCTGTCCACCTCAGCGGTCGGGATGGCAAGGCCTGAGGCCCACTGGGTCAGCTGGCTTGCAAGGCGCCACTCGTCCGGGCTCTGCCAGGCGAAGCGCTCGGCCTGATGCGCTTCGAGCTGGGCCGCCAGCAAGCTCGGCAAATCGGGCCAGGGGGCGCTCTCATCGAGAGTCAGGTAGCAGACCCGGTGGCCCGCCTTGGTAAGGGCGGCGGCGAAGGCGCGCATGGCGGCAAAGAAGGCGAGCACCTTCTGGCGATGGTGGCGGCAGTAGTCCGTCTCCTGGCGCAGCTCCGCCATCAGGTAGCAGACAGCGGGATCCTGCGTGCGAAACCAGCTGTGACCTGCGTTCAGTTGATCCCCGAGAATGAGGCGTAGCTCCATCAGGGGTGCTCCTTCCGACGACGGCAGTGTTCGCTGCAATAGCGCACTTCCTGCCAGCAGCGGGCCCACTTGCGCCGCCAGGCAAAAGGACGCAGGCAGACGGGACAGATCTTCTCGGGTAGATGGGGTTTGAGGTGCATGTGGCGGCCCTGTTGATGCCCTTGGTTTCTCTCTGCCTCCTTAACGAAGCTCCATACGGTCGGGATCACTGGGGGAGCAGAAAGAGGCAATAGGGGGTGATTGCCACTCATGAAAAAGGCCCCCGCACCTGCCGGTTCGGGGGCCCTTGTTCTCGTAGCCGTTACTGGCTGCTGAAGAGCCTGGGCTGGGGAGTGGACTGCGCCGTCAGGGTCATGCGGCCCGAGGTTTCCAGCCAGCTCTTGATCTTTCTGGCATCGGCGACCCGTTCATCCGTGGTGTTGGCGTGAAGCAGTACCATGACCACGGGCTCGTTGTTGACCCGGGTTCCCATCACCAGGCAGCGCCCCGCCTCGCGGATATAACCGGTCTTGGAGACCAGAATGGGCCAGCTTCCTTCCCGTACCAGGCGGTTGGAGTTGAGGTAGTGCAGCTGGCGCTTGCCGTTGCGTACCAGACGCTGCTCGGAGGCGGTGTACTGGCGGATCAGCGGGTAGGTGGATGCGGCGGCAGCCAGTTTGGCGAGATCGTGTGCGGTGGAGACGTTGCGGGGGTTGAGCCCGGTGCTGTCGGCGAAATGGGTGCTCCACATGCCGAGCATGCGGGCCTTGGCATTCATTGCCTCGATAAAGGCCTTGCGGCCACCCGGGTAGTGTCGTCCCAAGGCGGAGGCGGCGCGGTTTTCAGAGGACATCAGTGCGATGTGCAGCATGTCGGCGCGGCTCAGGCGCGAGCCCACCGCGAGGCGCGACCCGGTGCCCTTGAGTCTGTCCACGTCATCCATGGTGACGGTGAGGGTTTCGTTGAGGCGCTGATTGCCGTCCAGTACCACCAGCGCTGTCATCAGCTTGGTGATGGAGGCGATGGACATCACCCGGTTGGCGTTGCGCTCTGCCAGTGTCTCGCCGGTTTTCGGGTTGACGACCACGTAGGCATCGGATCTCAGCGGAAGGTTGCTGCGGGGTTCGAGCAGGCTGTTGGTGGAAGAAGAGGTCGCAGAAAACGGGTTGGCATGGGCGCTTTCCATGCTGGCGGGAAGGAGGAAGGCGCCGAGCAGCAAGGGAAGAAAAGGACGAAGGTTCATGATTTGACTCTACTACGACTCACAGGGACATTTGGCTAAGTTATATGACGGTAATTGACGCTTCACAACGTCTGGTGGCCGGATATTTCCATTTTATGGGTTGGCGCACCTTGAAATCCCCCGCATCGGGGCTATCGGGCCCGCAAAAGGGAGTCATAGAGGCCTGTCAGGCCATGGCAGACACGCCACTACGGGGGCGCACTATATGCTGGTGAGGGGCGGGATGACGACTCTTTTTGCACCTTTCGGCGCCTTGGGATGATGAAGGGGTCGTTAATGGCGACCATGGCGATAAAAACGGCGCCCGGCAGGGAAGATGGCCCGCTGCATTATCGCCGTTTTGCCCCGCTTCATCCTCCCATCATCCGCGCGGTCTGAATGGCCTCGATCAGTGCGGCCCGGTTGATGCGGGGACGCTCCTCGTCCAGCAACTGCTGCCAGAGGGCGATGGCCTGGGAGTAGCGGCCGTGCAGGAAGTGATCGGAGGCGAGCAGCATCAGGGCGCTCACCTCGCCCTTGTCCTGCTTGAGCGCGCTATCAAGCAGACGCAGCGCCTCCGGGGTGAGCTGCTGGCCTGCCTGGTAGTAGAGCACGGTAGCCTGGGCGGCCTGGGTCGCCGCGCTGGCGCCCCCTTCTTGCAGGGCGAGACGCTGGTAGGCAAGCAGGGCGTTGGCGTACTCGTCCCGATAGAGATAGAGCTGGCCGAGCGCCGCCCAGCCGTCGAGATCGGCGGGGTTGGCTTGCAGGCGCTGGTGCAGGGCGCCCAGCGCCTTGTCTTGCAGATCCCGCGGGCTCAATCCCGCCAGCGGATCGGGGCGCGATTGATAAGCCTGCCACGCCTGATAGCGGCCGGTGCCGGCATAAATACCGGCCATCAGCGCCAGCAGCAGGGTCCCAAGCAGTATCCAGGAGCGCAGCCAGAGCTGCGGACGGGCGGTGCTATCTCTTACCAGCCGCTCGCGCAGGGCCTGCTCGGCGGTTGGGGTGGCGTTGGCGAGGTGGGCCAGCTCCAGCTCCCGGTAGAGGCGGCTGTGGGGGGCAAGCCCCGCCTGCTGCTCGGCCATGATCAGCCGGTTCAGCTCGGCCCTGGGGTCGTGGGCGAGCGCCCCCTCGGCTCTGTTGCCGACAAGCGGCACCCGCGCCGGTTGCCGGCGATGCAGGCTCCTGCGCAGGCGATTGAGCGCCAGCAACAGCAAGAGGGCGGGGCCGCCCCACAGCAGCGCCGTGCTGCGCTTGAAGGGGGGATCGTAGCGCACGAAATCGCCGAAGCGCTCCGTCATGCGGGCGATCACCTGCTCATCAGATTGTCCCTCGTCCACCCAGCGGTAGACCTCAAGCCGCAGATCCCGGGCGATGGGGGAGTTGGACTCCACCAGGTTCTGGTTCTGGCACTGGGGGCAGCGCAGGGAGCGGGCCAGCTCCTGAGCGCGGGTCTGCCGCTCGGGGTGGCGAAACTCATAGGTGTCGACCCCGCTGGCAAGGGCCCCGAGGCTCAAGGCAAGCAAGAGCGGCGCTATCAGGGCGTGGCCGAGACGGTTCATGGCTTGCTCTCCCGCACTTGTCTCTCTACTTCTCTCTCCACTTCTCTTTCCACTTCGGGCTGGCTGGCGGTGTTGCCGCGGGCCTTTGCAAGCAGGGGGGCAAACTGGCGTTGCCAGACTTCCCGGGTGAGCAGGCCGGTATGGCGGGTCAACAGGGTACCGTCGCCGGCGAAGAGATAGGTCTCCGGCGTGCCGTAGACGCCGAGCTCCAGGGCAAGTTTGCCGTCAGGGTCGGCCAGCACGGTGCGATAGGGGTTGCCCGCCTCGATGAGCCAGGCGCGGGCGGCATCTACCTTGTCCCGGTAGTTGAGGCCATAGAGGGGCACAGCGCTGGCCAGCTCACCCAGCAGCGGATGCTCGGCGCGGCAGTTGGGGCACCAGCTGGCCCAGACGTTGAGCACGAAGGGTTCCCCCTTGAGCGCCGCGGTGTGGATGGGGGGGCCACCAAGCAGATCGTCACTCTGCCACGCGGGCAGGTTGCGCCCTGCGACGGCCTCATCCTGGCTGTAGGGGTTGTTGCCAAGGCCGAGCCAGAGCAGGGCGCCGAGCCCCAGGGTGAGCACGAGCGGCACGAACAGGCGCAAACGGGCGTTCATAAGGACTCCTGTTCAAGCCGAGGGCAGGGGGCGGTCGCTGCCGCAGGATGGTTAGCCAGCAGCGGCCGGCGGACGATCAGGCGCAGTGTGCCACCCGCTATCATCAACAGGCCACCGAACCAGATCCAGCGCACCAGTGGCTTGTAGTGCAGCCTCATGGCATAGGCGCCTGGTCCCATCTTCTCGCCAAGCACCACGTAGAGATCGCCGAGCATTCCCCACGCGATGCCAGGCTCGTTCATGTTCATGGTGCGCACGCTGTAGTGACGCCGTTCCGGCGTCAGCCGCGCCACCTCTTTACCATCCTGATGCACGCTAAGCGTGATGCGCTCGGCGGTGTAGTTGGGGCCGATGATGGGCTCGCTCCCCTCATAGCGAAACGCGAAGGCGCCGAGCCGATAGGGTTGGCCTGCGGCGAGTACGGCGCCCCCCTCCTGACTGTGGTGACTCACCTGCGCAATGCCGAGGGCGCACACTGCCACCCCGAGGTGGGCCAGCAGGCTGCCGAACCGATTGAGGGTGAGCTCGCGCAGGGCGACCGGTTGCAAGAGCGGGAGCAGCAGGCTGGCCATCAGCCAGAGGCTCAGCACGTTGGCCGCAAGCCCCAGCCAGCTTGCCCGCAGCGGTTCGGGATAGGCGAGGCTCAGCAAGGTGCCCCCCAGCAGGCCGAACAGGCATGGGAGCAGTACCTTGATGCGGCGCTGGGCTGCCAGATGCTGCCAGCGCAGGCGCGGCAGCTGGGTCATCAGCGCCATCAGGCAGAGGGCCAGCGGCACGAAGATGGTATTGAAATAGGGGGCGCCCACCGAGAGCGAGCCCAGATGGAGCGACTGGAACACCATGGGGTAGAAGGTGCCGAGCAGCACGCTGGCGCAGGCCACGCAAAGCAGCAGGATGGCGGCGCCGAGCAGCCCCTCTTTTGACAGCAAGCCAAAGCGGGCATAGGGAGCGCGAATGTCCGCCCGCAGGGCAAACAGGGTGAGGGCGCAGGTCAATAGCAAACCGAGCAGCAACAAGAGGGTGAGGCCGCGGCTGGGGTCCACCGCAAAGGCGTGTACCGAGGTGAGCACCCCGGAGCGCACCACGAAGGTGCCGAGCAGGCTCAGCGAAAAGGTAAAGATGGAGAGCAGCAACACGGCGTGGCCGTAAGCGCCGCGCTTCTCGCACACCACCAGGGCGTGCAGCAGGGCGGTGCCGAGCAGCCAGGGCAAGAGGGAGGCATTTTCCACCGGATCCCAGAACCACCAGCCGCCCCAGCCGAGCTCGTAATAGGCCCACCAGGAGCCCAGCACAATACCGGCGGTGAGAAAGACCCAGGAGCCGAGCGCCCAGGGGCGGCTCCAGTGGGCCACGGCGCCATCGAGCCGACCCGAGTGCAGCGCCGCCATGGCGAAGGCGAAGTTGACCGCAAAGCCGACGTAACCGAGATAGAGCAGGGGCGGGTGGATGATGAGGCCGATGTCCTGCAGCATGGGGTTGAGATCGCGCCCCTCCAGCGGCCCTGGGAACTGGCGGTCAAACGGGCTGGAGAAGATCAGGGTATAGAGGCCGAACAGCCCGACGATCAGCCCCATGATGGCCAATACCCGGGTTGTGATCAGCGGATCGACCCGTTTGGAGCAAAGGGCCACCAGCGCGCCCCACAGCCCCAGCGCAAAGACGAAAAAGAGCATGGAGCCCTCGTGGCCGCCCCACACGGCCGCCAGCTTGAAGCCAAGGGGCAGGGCGCTGTTGGCGTGCTGGGCCACATAGACCAGGGTGAAGTCATCCTGGCCAAAACAGCTGGCGAGCAGCAGCAGGGCGGCCACCAACAGGAGCGCGACCAGGATGGCCAGCGGTGTTGCGCAGCCGAGCAGCGGGCGTGAGGCGAGCCGCAGCCCCAGCCAGGGCAGCAGCCCTTGCAGCAGGGCGAGCCCGGTCGCCAGCAACAGTGAGAGATAGCCGAGCTCCGCCAGCACACAACCTCCAGTCAATCATTCGTCTATGTTATGCCGCAGCGTCTGCACCGTACCGGCGCTGGGGGATAACATCCACATTTCTGGCAACAACCAATCGCAACAAATAAGCGCCAGTCACCCGAGGGTGGCTGGCGCTGGTGATCATACCGTTATACGACAGTCATTTGACCGGCGTAGAGCACGAAGTAGCGCAGCAGCAGGATCCCCACCAGGGTCAGGCTGCAGACCAGTACCAGATAGCCGTTTTTGGCCCGCAGCGGCGCGGGGGCCAGCAGGGCCAGCAACTGGGGCAGCAGCATGCCGATGCCCACCACCCCGAGCCAGAACACCTGAGCCCAGAAGCCGCTGCCGATGGCGGCCCACATGGCTGCCTCCTTCTGGCCGCCACCGAAGTAGAGGCCGGTAAAGAAGCAGACCAGCAGCAACACCTCCACCGCCAGCACCGGCCGCTCGAAGCGGTGGACAAAGCTCACCCCCTGGCTGTGATGGTTCTCCTTGAACAGGGTGACCGCCAGCAAGATGGTGGAAGCGATGCCGGAGCTGACGCCGGAGATGAGGAACAGCACCGGCAGCACCGGGTTGTTCAAGAGCGGATAGGTCTTGAGCGCCGACAGCAGAAAGCCGGTGTAGGCCCCCAAGAGCACGGCGAGCAGCAGCAAGAGCGGCGCCAGCAGCCGCTCGATGCGGGCGAGCCAGCCAATCAGACCATCCACAAAGGCGAACTTCTCTTGCAGCAGGTGACTGCGCAAGGTCTCGATCTCGGCCCGAAATACCACCGCCAGCCAGGCAAACAGCACCGCCATGTAGACCTGAAACAGCATGACCCCCATCGACATCACGGAGTCGAACTGGTAGTGGAACATCAGCTTCCAGAAGGTCCAGGGGCGGGCCAGGTGGAAGATGAGGATCAGTAACCCCAGCACCACGCTCACCGGCGCCAGAATGGCGGTCGCCTTGATGATGCCGCTCTCGCTGCCGGCTCCCTTGCGGCGCAGCAGCACCGAGAGGCTGGTGGCCCCGGCGGAGATGCCGAGCAGAAAGAGATAGATGGCGATTGGCCAGTCCCAGACAAGTGAAGGGAAGTGAAATGCGTCATGCAACATGATCCATTCCTCCTTCTGTTACTGCGGTAGATGGCGATCGGACAAATCCCCAGACGAGGGAAGGGAAGTGAAATGCCTCTTGCATCGTCATGACTTTATCTCCCCTTTGGGCACGCGGTACATCTTGGGCGAAGTGCCGAGTGCCTGCTTGTAGCGATAGGTGGTCTCCTTTACCAGCCGTTTGGCGATGGGGCTGTCCGGGTCATCCAGATTGCCGAACACCAGCGCCTTGGTGGGGCAGGATTCCACGCAGGCCGGCTCCTTGCCCGCCGCCAGGTTGGTCCTGCGGCAAAAGTCGCACTTGTCGGCCACCTTGGTCACAGGGTTGATAAAGCGCACCTGATAGGGGCAGGCGGCCAGACAGTACATGCAGCCGACGCAAAGATCCGGGTTGACGTCGACGATGCCATCCTCCTTGCGGATATGGGAGGCACCGGTCGGGCAGACGTGCACGCAGGGAGCGTTGTCGCAGTGCTGGCAGGACTTGCGAAAGAAGTGGTACTCGGCATCGGGGAAGGTGCCGATGGGGCCGGAGCGGATGATCTCGAGGCGCGAGACCCCCTCTGGCACCTGATTCACCTCCCGGCAGGCATCCATGCAGGCGGTACAGCCGATACAGGCCGTCTCGTCGTGGATCATGCCAAAGCGTACCCCGTCGATGGTCTGGCTGTGGGCGAGGGGGGTGGCAAGGGAGCGAGTCGGCCCTGTCATCATGATGAGGGCCCCCGCACTCATCCCCGCCATGAAGTGACGGCGAGAGCAGCTCATGGTGCCTCCTTGCCCGAGGTGGTGTTCGCCTTGGCCGCCTTGACGACCTCATGCTGCTTGCTGTGGCAGTCGACGCAGAGTTTGATGCGGGACTTCTCCGGAATAGCCACCATGGGCTCCTTGGCCGGGTGCAACTGGTGGCAGCTGGTGCAGGTGAGCTTGGTGGCGTGCACATCGTGGGCCCAGAGAGCCTCGCGAAGCACTTTGGGCTCGTGACAGCTCATGCAGACCCCGTTCTGCTCGGCGATGGGGTAGCTCTCGGTACTCTGTTTGTCCTTGAAGCTGTCGCTAAAGCGCATCACATCCTTGACCCCTTCCCGGTGTTGGGGGGAGGGCTGACCATGGCAGTTGGTGCAGGTGACCGGCGCCAGGTTGTTGGGGTTGGTCGCCTGGCCGTGCTTGCCGTGCATGCCGTATGCCTGCTCCTTGTGGCAGTCGGTGCAGGCCTTGTCGGCACTGCGCAGAAATTCCACTTCATGTGTAGTCGGTGCCGGGGCGGTTGCCGCATCGGCCGCCTGGCCCTGCAGGCTGGTGAGCAGCATGGCTGCCATCAGCATCAGTCGTAAGAAATCCATTGTTAAATCACCCATAGGAAGCATCCATCCGGCTGCAGGCCCGACACGGCGGGCCCGCATGCCTCGTCATTGTGCGAGCCGTCCGGCCGCTTTGGCCTCGGCATCCCAGGCGGGGACAGTGGTCTTGAGGAACTGGGCCTTGTCGCTGTTCATCTGCTTCATGTCCATCCCAAGAGCGGCCTGGGCCTTCTCCTTGCTGGAGATGTCAGGAATGGCGATCTCGTGGCTGATCCCCTTGGCGGCCAGCAGGCGTGCCAGCTTGGTGCGGGCGTCGGCGGCCTTGTCCAGGGCGGTTCCCAGCATGCGCAGCGCCACTTCCGGGGCGTGCATCTGCACCCCGTGGGAGGCGATGGAGAAGTCCCAGCGCCATTGGGCGTGACGGATATCCTGCAGAATGTCCTTCATCTCGGCCTCGGTGGCGCCGGCATCCCAGGCGGCCTTGGCTTCAAAGTGGGCGTGCACCAGCTGCTTCTCGACTTTGAGCTTGATTTCGGTGACGGCGTCCTTGCGCTGCTTGACCACCCCTTGCAGCATCTCCTTGCTCTGGGTGTGGCAGTTGCGGCAGGTCTGGTCGAAGCGATCGAAGGGGTTGCCTACCTTGTGATCGGTGTAGACCTTGCCCTGTTCGTTTTGCACCTTGGGCATGTGGCAGTCGACGCAGGCGACGTTGTTCTGGCCGTGAATGCCGGCGCGCCAGGTCTCGTACTCGGGGTGCTGGGCTTTGAGCATGGGGGTCTTGGAGAGGGCATGGGTCCAGTCGGCAAAGCCTATTTCATCGTAATACTGCTCCATCTGCTCCACTGTGGTGCCCTTGTCCCAGGGGAATTTCACCGCCTTGGTGGGGCCGCTGAAGTAGTACTCCACGTGGCACTGGCCGCACACCTGGGACTGCTGATCGAAGCGCCCCTGCTCCTTGAACGGCTTGCCGATGGCGGTCATGGCCCGGTCGGCATAGGGACGGGAGAGGTGCAGGGCGGGTTTGCCCTCCTTGAACTCTTTCGAGGCGGTGTCGTGGCAGTCGGCGCAGCCGATGGTGTTGACGATCTCCGGTCCGCCTTTTGCCCACATGCCCTTGAAGTAGCCATCCTCACCCTTCTCGTCGATGACGCGGGCCACATCCGGGCCTTTGCAGCTCCAGCAGGCCATGGGCAGCGGACCGTCTTCGGCAGTCTTGGGGGCGCCGGTACGCAGGGTTTCCCGCACGTCGGTCAGGGCATAGAAGTGGCCGCGCGGCTTGTTGTAATCCTTGGAGAAGGGGTAGCCGGCCCAGAGCACCACCATCTGCGGATCTTCCGCCAGGGCGTCGGTGCGCTCGCGGCTCTCGCTGGTGCCTTTCCAGCTGGTGAACTGATCGGCGTGATCCTTGGCGAACAGCTCGCTGCGCGCCTCGATCTTGCCCTTGCTTTGTGCCTCGTCGGCCGCCTGTGCCAGACTGCCTGCACCCAGCAGGGCGGTCAGCAGCAGGGCTGCCAGCCCTGGTCGAAATAGCTTGTCATATGAACCCACGGTCATCACTCCCAGATAAAAGTCCATGTCGGGCCTGACCGTTCCATCTTGGTGTGGACATCTGTGCTCATCATCGACGGGCATGGCAGGCCGATCCATTGTTATGGCTGCATATAAATCGGTGTTTATGCAATTGCTCGGGGGGATAATACCAAATGGGTAAAATGGATAATCATTTATCCCCGTGGGAGTTGCGCTAGATCAATTGAGGGGGGTGAGGGATGCCAAAAGTGCGATCCAGGTGGAATTATTGAACCTCATCCGAGGGTTATTTCCACCCGTTCTCTTTTGATGAAAATAGGTAAAAACGATGTTCATCATGCTGGCTAGGGGGGAAGGGCGAGAGGCGGCGGAGAGATACACCGCATGCAGAGAGAGAATGAACTGCTGATGTTGAATTTAAATTCAATATTAAGCTTGCGAAGGGGTGAGGGGGAGGCTTCGGTTTTCCATCCCCATGGCCCCTGTCAAGGGGCTCTGTGACAGAAGCTGTCGTAGAAATGGGTGCCAAGAGAGCCATCTGTTTTCAGGAAAGGAAAAATAAGGGCTTTATTCCAGCATATTCGCGTCCTGGTAGCGTCTTATTGAATTTAATAGGACGGTTTGCGGCATTTACTTTCGATATTTTCGAAAATGACGAAGGGTTATAGGGGGTGATTGACGGTAAAATAGCCGCCTGTCACGGAGACTTTCCCTTTACGCTTCATGTGCTGGGAAGTCTGTGTTTACCCGTTGGAGGATATATGGCCGAGCTGCGAATCGATAAACCGACTCTTATTGCCAAGGTGGAGGGCGCTGTGTTTGTGATGGATGCGGACGGCTCTTTGCGCCGTGCTACCCTTGGCATGCAACTGGAGCCCGGGATGCGCCTGCTCACCGAATCCGACGGACAGGTGGAGCTGGCGGAGGCTGGCAGCGAACGCCCCGAGCCCACCCAGCCCGAGGCGGCACTGCCCGCCGGTGCCGATGCCGAGCTGGCGAGCCTCCAGGAGGCGATCCGTCAGGGGGCGATCCGTCAGGGGGCTGATCCGACCGAACTGTTTGAGGAGACCGCGGCCGGTAACGCGGCGGCCGGTACGGTTGGCGGTGTGGCCGGCTCCAGCGCCGGCGGTTTCGTGGTGGTGGATCGTATCAATGATGCGACTCTGGCCGAGGCGGGATTTGACACCAGCCATGAGGCGCGCCAGCCGGGCGACGAGTTGCTCTATGCCGAAGATCAGGATCTGCTGGCGGCCATCACCATCACTGAGCCCCAGACCGATGACAACATCATCAATGCCGACGAGGCGACCGGCGTCATCATTCGCGGCTTTGTCGAGGATGTGGAAGTCGGCCAGACCGTCACCGTCACTCTGATAGATCAGGATGGCAATCGCCTGACCACCACCACAGTGGTGCTGCCCGGCTTCGTCTGGGAGGCAAACTTCGGCGACGTCACCGGCAAGCTGGTGGACGGCCCCCTGACCATCCAGGCCGATACCCAGGATGCAGCCGGCAACCGGGCCAGCGACACCGGCCAGACCCTGCTCGACACCATCACCACTATTACCCTGGATTTGGCGGACGAGAGCGACACCGGCGCCAGCCAGACCGATGATCTGACCCGCGACACCACACCACTTCTGCAAGGGAAGGGGGAGCCTGGCGCTACCGTTACCCTGACCCTGGAAGGCAAGGTGATGGCCGTGCTCACCGTGGATGGCAACGGCAACTGGCAATATCAGATCCCCGATACCCTGGCCGATGGCCCCCATGATTTTCGCGTCGATGCGGTGGACATCGCGGGCAACCGGGCCAGTGACACCCTGACGGTGACGGTGGATACCCGTGCCGCCATCGACATCGACGATCTCGATACCGACAGCATTCTCGGCCATGACAAGGTCACCCTGAGCGGCAGTACCACGGACGTGGAGGCGGGGCAGCGGGTGACCATCACCCTGGTTGGCCAGAATGGCCAGACCCTCTTCAGCGGCAGTGCCCTGGTGGGCAGTGACGGCCGCTGGCAACTGGGAGGCCTGGATCTCTCCAGCATCCAGGGCCCCTACGAGGTACGCGCCGAGGTGACGGATCTGGCGGGCAACCGGGTGATCGACGGGGCTCCTCTCATCGGTCAGAGCGACGTGCTTACCCTCTCCGAGGCGGATCTCGCCAAGGGGCCGGTGAGTGCCACCGGATCCCTGCACACCGGTGCCGGGCTTGATGGCAACCTGCAGGTGAGTTTTGCCGCCGATCAAAGTGCCCTCAATCAGCTTGGCCTGACCAGCCACGGGACGGCGCTCGCCTACCAGGTCAGCGGCCAGACTTTCACCGCCAGCGCAGGGGGCGTGACCGTCTTCACCCTGACCCTGGCCAACGACGGCAGCTATCGCATCGTCTGGAACCAGAGCCTGGATCACGGCCAGGATAGCCTGAGCCTGCCCTTTGCCCTGGAGTACCGCGACAGCGACGGGGATCGGGTGAGCGCCAATCTCACCGTCAACCTGGTGGACAGCACACCGCCGGACTTCACCATCGCCCCCATCAGCCTCACGGAGGATGATTTCACCAATCCGGCGGCGGTGGTGGGACAGAGCCAGTTCGTGGTGGGCCATCAGTCCGATCCCTTGGTGGCAACAAGTGCCGTCTTCGCGGATCAGAGTGCAACCCTGGCCCGTCTCAACGGCAGCGGTATCAGCAGCGACGGCCACGCCTTGACCTTCGAATTCACCGGTGATCGCCTGCTGACGGGTTATTACCTGGATGGCAATGGCAAGCGGGTCGAGGTGCTGAAGGCCGAGCTGACCGCCAGCCAACATGGCAGTGATATCGACGGCAATGTCACCGTCTCCCTCAATGGGCCTCTGGACCATCAGGGCAGCGACCAGCTCTCCCTCGGGCTCACCGTTTCCGCCAAGGAGATAGATGGCGACGAGACCCGCGCCGATCTGGTTGTCTCCATCAGTGACGGTGTGGATCCCCGCCTTGGCATCGACAGCGGGGTCACCTTGCAGGAAGGGGCCTCTGGCCAGACCCTGGATGGCCAGCTGCCGGTGAGCGTGGGCAGCGATCGCCTGGTGTCGCTCAACTTCGAGGCGAGCCAGCCCGGCCTGAATGGCCTCACCAGCGGCGGCCAGCCGACCCACTATCAGGTCAACGGCAACGTCATCACCCTGCTGGATGCGGGCGGCAAGACCATTCTGACCGTGACCCTGGGGCTGGATGGCAAGTACCAGGTGGCGCTCGACGGCGTGCTGGATCAACCGGTCAGCACCAACAGCGTCAACCTGGGGTTGCAGGTGCAAGGCACCGATTTTGACGGGGACAAGAGCAACCTTGGCACCCTCAATATCCATATCACCGACGGCGTGCTGCCCCAGGTCGACCCCATCTCCCTCACCCTGGTGGAGGACAGCGACTGGAGCGCGGCCCAGACCCTCACCGGGGATCTGGCCATCACCGCCGGGGCCGACCCTCTGGTCAACATCGCATTCGATGCCAGCCAGCCCGGCCTGCAGG
This sequence comes from Aeromonas sp. PS2Canimalfood6, assembly GCF_048276795.1. Taxonomy (NCBI): domain Bacteria; kingdom Pseudomonadati; phylum Pseudomonadota; class Gammaproteobacteria; order Aeromonadales; family Aeromonadaceae; genus Aeromonas; species Aeromonas sp. PS2Canimalfood6. Next base: position 9,634 of record NZ_JBLUXC010000047.1, on the reverse strand, counting down.
GGCTCACCAGCGGCGGCCAGCTCGTGGTCATCACCATCAGCGGTAACAGCATCAGCGGCGCCGTCAACGGCCAGAACGTCTTCACGTTGACGCTGGATCAGAACGGTCACTACGTCTTCACCCTGAACCAGCCGCTGGATCAGGGGAGTGCAGACAGTCTGCTCAAGGCGGGCTTTACCCTGACCGACAGTGACGGAGATAAAGTCTCCTCCACCCTGAGCGTGGCCATCGGCGACGGGGCCAATCCGGTCATCAGCGCCGTGACCGGCACCGAGATGACGGAGGCGAACCAGGGGGCGAAGGATGTGGTGAGCCACATGAGCTTCACCGTGAGCCACGGGGCTGATGCGCTCGATACGAGCAGCCTCAAATTCGATATCGCCGCCATTCAGCAGAGCCTGGATGGCAAGTACAGCAGCCACGGCAGCCCGGTGACCTTCACCCTGGACGCCAACGGCGAGCTGGTGGGGACCAGCGCGGACGGCCGCGAGGTGCTGCGGGCCGAGCTGGATTTGGTGGAGAGCAACGGCAACTGGAGCGTCACCGCCAAGGTGACTCTGGGGGCCGAGCTGGATCACCAGGGCAGCGAATCCCTCGACTTGCCGCTCACCGTCACCCTGACCGACAAGGATGGGGACAGGGTCTCCACCGACTTGCCGCTCACCATCAAGGATGGCCATGCGCCGCACTTCGTGGCGGGCAGCGGAGTGAGCCTGGATGAGCGTGGGCTCGACGGCAGCAATACTCTGACCGGCACCGGCCACTTCCAGGTCAATGCGGGCTCGGATCGGGTGAGCGAGGTGTCGTTTGCCGACATCAGCGAGCAGCCGGCCCTGACCGCCCTGGGCCAGAGCGTCAAATACGAGCTGGTCGACGGCGATGCCAGCATCCCGGGCAACCAGGTGCTGAAAGGCTATGTGGAAGTCAATGGCCAGCGCGTCGAGGTGCTTCAGGTCGAACTGGTGGGCAAGCTGGACAACGCTGCCAGCAACGGCTTTGACTATAAGGTGACCCTGTTCGAGGGGGTTCACCAGAGCGGTGGCACTGCGACCGACCTGCCGTTCAAGCTCAACATCGTCGACAGCGACAAGGGCAGCGGCAACAACGACAGCGCCACGGGCACCCTCAACATCCGCATTTCGGAAGGGGCCAACCCGACCCTCAGCCTGACCGGTGTGACCCTGAGCGAGGGGCGCTTCGACGGTGCCGCCAACAACCAGACCGGCGATGATCAGCATGCCACCGGCACCCTGAGCATCACCGCGGATTCCGATCCCGTGGTGGACGTGCGGCTGACCCTGAGTGGTCAGGTGCTGGATGCGAGCGGCAAGGCCATCACCCACAACGGCGAGACGCTCACCTGGCAGGAGGTGCCGGGCAGCAACGGCCACGGCTTCCAGGCAGTGACTGCGAGCGGCACCCTGGTGCTGACGGTGACCCTGCCGAGCGTGCCGGGGCGCATCGAAGCCCACACCCAGGCAACCCTCGATTACCAGGTGACGGTACACACCAACCTGGATCACGGGGCGGATGACAAGCTCAACCTGAGCCTGCCGGTCAAGGTGACCGACAGCGACGGCAGTGTGATCACCGGCAGCACCACGGCGGTGATCACCGATGCGGCCGATCCTCATCTTGGCATCGACAGCGGGGTCACCTTGCAGGAGGGCGGGGCCAGCCAGAGCCTGGATGGCCAGTTGCCGGTCAATGTGGGCAGTGATCGCCTCGTGTCGCTCAACTTCGAGGCGAACCAGCCCGGCCTGAATGGCCTCACCAGCGGCGGCCAGCCGACCCACTATCAGGTCAACGGCAACGTCATCACCCTGCTGGATGCGGGCGGCAAGAGCATTCTGACCGTGACCCTGGGGCTGGATGGCAAGTACCAGGTGGTGCTCGACGGCGTGCTGGATCAACCGGTCAGCACCAACAGCGTCAACCTGGGGCTGCAGGTGCAAGGCACCGACTTTGACGGGGACAAGAGCAACCTTGGCACCCTCAATATTCATATCACCGACGGCGTGCTGCCCCAGGTCGACCCCGTCTCCCTCACCCTGGTGGAGGACAGCGACTGGAGCGCGGCCCAGACCCTCACCGGGGATCTGGCCATCACCGCCGGGGCCGATCCCCTGGTCAATATCGCATTCGATGCCAGCCAGCCCGGCCTGCAGGGGCTCACCAGCGGCGGCCAGCCCGTGGTCATCACCATCAGCGGCAACAGCATCAGCGGCGCCGTCAACGGCCAGAACGTCTTCACGTTGACGCTGGATCAGAACGGTCACTATATCTTCACCCTGAACCAGCCGCTGGATCAGGGGAGCGCAGACAGTCTGCTCAAGGTGGGCTTCACCCTGACCGACAGTGACGGAGATAAAGTCTCCTCCACCCTGAGCGTTGCCATCGGCGACGGGGCCAATCCGGTCATCAGCGCCGTGACCGGCACCGAGATGACGGAGGCGAACCAGGGGGCGAAGGATGTGGTGAGCCACATGAGCTTCACCGTGAGCCACGGGGCTGATGCACTCGATACGAGCAGCCTCAAATTCGATATCGCCGCCATTCAGCAGAGCCTGGATGGCAAGTACAGCAGCCACGGCAGCCCGGTGACTTTCACCCTGGATGCCAACGGCGAGCTGGTGGGGACCAGCGCGGACGGCCGCGAGGTGCTGCGGGCCGAGCTGAGCCTCGTTGAGAACAACGGCAACTGGAGCGTCACCGCCAAGGTGACCCTGGGGGCCGAGCTGGATCACCAGGGCAGCGAATCCCTCGACCTGCCGCTCACCGTCACCCTGACCGACAAGGATGGGGACAGGGTCTCCACCGACTTGCCGCTCACCATCAAGGACGGCCATGCGCCGCACTTCGTGGCGGGCAGCGGAGTGAGCCTGGATGAGCGTGGGCTCGACGGCAGCAATACTCTGACCGGCACCGGCCACTTCCAGGTCAATGCGGGCTCGGATCGGGTGAGCGAGGTGTCGTTTGCCGACATCAGCGAGCAGCCGGCCCTGACTGCGTTGGGCCAGAGCGTCAAATACGAGCTGGTCGACGGCGATGCCAGCATCCCGGGCAACCAGGTGCTGAAGGGCTATGTGGAAGTCAATGGCCAGCGCGTCGAGGTGCTTCAGGTCGAACTGGTGGGTAAGCTGGACAACGCTGCCAGCAACGGCTTTGACTACAAGGTGACCCTCTATCAGGGGGTTCACCAGAGCGGCGGTAACGCCACCGACCTGCCGTTCAAGCTCAACATCGTCGACAGCGACAAGGGCAGCGGCAACAACGACAGCACCACGGGCACCCTCAACATCCGCATTTCGGAAGGGGACAAACCGACCCTCACCCTGACCGGCGTGACGGTGAGTGAAGGGCGCTTCGACGGTGCCGCCAACAACCAGACCAGCGATGATCAGCATGCCACCGGCACCCTGACCATCACGGCGGACTCCGATCCCGTGGTGGACGTGCGGCTGACCCTCTCGGGCCAAGTCGTGGATGGGAGTGGCAAGGCCATCACCCACAACGGCGAGACCCTCACCTGGCAAGAGGTGGCGGGCAGCAATGGCCACGGCTTCCAGGCAGTGACTGCGAGCGGCACCCTGGTGCTGACGGTGACCCTGCCGAGCGTGCCGGGGCGCATCGAAGCCCACACCCAGGCAACCCTCGATTACCAGGTGACGGTACACACCAACCTGGATCACGGGGCTGACGACAAGCTCAACCTGAGCCTGCCGGTCAAGGTGACCGACAGCGACGGCAGTGTGATCACCGGCAGCACCACGGCGGTGATCACCGATGCGGCGGATCCCGTGATCACCGCCATCGAGGGGGTGACCGTCAAGGAGTCGGACCTCAACGGGGGCAGTGGCCAGCATGGGGGTACCAGCCCGTCAGGCACGGGAGAGGTTGCCATCGGCCAGGTGACGATCGCCGCCGGGAGTGACCGGGTGGTTTCCCTGCAACTGGATGTAGCCCGCTTCAACGCCCTCAATACCCTGACGTCGGGGGGCAAGGCGGTCACCATAGGGGCAGACAGCCAGCCGGGTGTCTACCTTGGCAAGGACAGCGCAGGCAAGCTCATCTTCAAGCTGACCCTGGATGTGTCCGGCCGCTACACCTTCGAGCTGACCGGCAATCTGGATCACAGCGTCCAGGGCAAGGATCTGCTGGATATCCAGCTGCCATTGCAGGCACGGGATAGTGACGGGGATCTGAGCGCCGAAGTGATCGGTCATGTGAGCGTGCAGGACGACGTGCCGGTGGCCGTGGACGCGAGCAAGACCCTGAATGAAGGGGCGAAAGTGACCGGCGATCTGCTGGCCACTGCCAGCGAGGGGGCGGACGATGCGGTGGTGAGATCGGTGACCATCAATGGCACCGAGCACCCCATCGCCGCCAGCGGCAACACCAGCATTGCAGTCACCGACAGCACGGGACAAGTGATCGGCACCCTGGTGATCAGTGCCGAGGGCAACTACAGCTTCACGGCGACATCCGGCGTTAATCACAGCAACAATACCCTGGTGCAGACCATCGACTTCCACCTGGTGGACGGGGATGGGGACACCGATGACGGTGTCTTGACCCTGACCATATGGGACGAGGCGGGCAAGCTCACCGTGAGCGCAGTCACCGGCGCCGAGGATGCGGGGGCCAGTGATCCCACTCATGGCATCCCCATCACCATGGCCCTGGACATCGGCGACTACGATCGGGGCGAGTTCGTCGAGAAATTGCTGATCCAGGCGCCGGCCAATGCTCACGGCACCTTCTATTTCAACGGCGTCGCACTGACCACCATCACCCAGGGGGGCAAGACCTGGTATGAGGTGCCGCCCGCGGCCATGGTGGCGGTGGCCAACACCGATGACAAGTTCCAGCTCACCGGTGTCACTTTTGTGCCAAACCACGACTACTCGAGCTACAACAACGGAGGTGCTCCGCTGCGCTTCCCGGTGCAGTTGCAGGTGGGGGTCACCGAGGGGAGCAAGCCCCCGGTGCTGACCGGCAATCTGGACATCACGGTGCAGGGCATTGCCGACAAACCCCTGTGGGATGCGGGCAGCACGCACCAGCACTACACCACGGACGAGGACAGCAGCGGCATCGCCCTCAACGTCAAGGCGGGTCTCACCGATACGGACGGCTCCGAGACCCTGAGCTACCAGATCAAATGGGCGTCCGGCCAGGGCTCGCTGACCCTGAACGGCAAGGTGCTCACCCCGGGGGCGAACGGCCTCTATACGGTGGCCGGTGGCGACATCAACAAGGTGACGGTGGTGCCCGGCAAGGACTACAGCGGTGACATCAAGCTCATTGTGACCCCGGTGAGCACGGAGAAGACCCCGGTGGTGACCGGCAAGGAGACGGCCCTCGGCGATCCGCTGGAGGTGATTGTCAACGTGAACCCGCTGGCGGACGACGCCAAGCTGACGGTGCGCGAGATCCAGGGCAAGGAAGATACCCTGATCGATCTGGGCAGCAAGATTGGGCTCGCCCATCTGGGAGACACCACAGATGGCTCCGAGCAGCTGTTCGTGCGCATCAGCGGCCTGCCCGCCGGTGCCACCCTGCTGCTGGGTGGGGTGGCGGTCACCCTGGATGCCAACGGTTACTACGAGGTGCCCTATGACCGCATCAATGACCTCAAGCTGCTGCCGCCCAAAAACAGCAACGTCGATTTCGATCTCACCATCAAGGGGGTGGTGAAGGACACCGCCATTCTGACCGATGCCAGCGGCCAGACCCACACCGTGGTGAACGAGAAGGAGACCGGCAGCCAGAGCCTGCACGTGGATCTGGTGGGGGTGGTGGATGAACCCCATTTCGATCTCAATACCACCGACTGGACCCAGGATGGCAACGGCTACAGCATCACCATCCAGGAGGATGGCCGGGCGCCCCTTGACTTCAAGCTCACCTCGGGGGAGTGGACGGATACCCCGCTCGATCACTCGGAAACCCTCAACCTGGTGCTGGAAGGGCTGCCGGAAGGGGCCAAGGTATTCGACGGCAGTGGCAAGGAGCTGACCCTGACCTTCGCCGGGCTCGATGGCAAGGGCAATCCTCTCTATCAGGTGGATGTGACCAGCCTTGGCAACCTGGAGATCCAGCCACCCCCCAACAGCACCGCCGATCTGCACCTGGTCGGCCACGTGGTGGTGACCGAAAATGACGGCGACCACAAGAGTTTCGACGTGCCCCTCACCATCAAGGTGGAGCCGGCCATCGACGCTACCGACTACGCCAAGACCAGCCATGGCCTGGAGGATCAGTTCACCGTCCTCGACTGGCAGCCTGACCTGACCGACGGCGCCGAGAAGGTGACCCACCTCAGCCTCTCCGGTATCGAACCCGGGTATGAAGTCTGGATCCGCGTGGGTGGGGTCGAGACCCAGCTGACCGTGAGCGGCGGCGCCGTGGACTTGAGCGACGCCGAGCTGCAAAGCCTGCTCGGCGGTGGCCAGCTGCTGGTGAAAGGGCCCGAAGACAGCGACAGGGACACCACCCTCCAGAGCCATGTCACGGTGACACAAGTGGATGTGGACTCCAGCGCCACTGCCCAGAAGGTGATCGACGGCACCCTGCATGTGGATATCCAGGCGGTGGTGGAGCCCGATGGCAACCTGGTGCAGACCGGTCAGCTGGAGAGCCCGGACGGGCACGACATCCCGCTGGACGGCGTCTTCGTGTTCGAGGATCTGGACCCCAGCAGCGATGAGGTCATCGACTACCTGGTGATCAGCGATCTGCCCCCCGGCTTCGTGGTGGTGGGCGGCATCAACGATGGCAAGGGCAACTGGACGGTTCCCCACGACGCCCTCGGCAGTTATGCCTTGCGCTCGCCGGATGGCTTCACCGGCACCGTCACCTTCAAGGTGAGCGCCAGGGTGGTCGACCTTGGTGACAACAACGAGGGGGATGTGAGCGCCCCGGCCTATCGGGAGATCACCGCCAGCGCCGACTTCCATGGCGCGACCCACTCGGGTCAGGTGGCCGCCGATGTCGATTTTGACAACAGTACCCCCATCACCGGGGTGGAGGATCACGGCGTCAACTTCGGCAGCCAGCTCAAGCAGATGGTGACCCTGGGCACGGCGGACATCGGGGACGACGAGCTCAGCATCGTCATCACTGGTCTCCCTCCGGGCGTCAACGTACAGGGGCTCACCTATGACTTCGTCAACGGCGAGTACCTCATCAAGTTGCCGGGCGGCCTCGATGATCTCGACCGCCTGACCCTGACCCTGACCCTGCCGCAAGACTATGCCGGTGACGGCCTGCACTTCAATGTGCGCCTGGTCAACACCGACACCGTGAGCGGTGACACCAAGATGGTGGAGAAGGACGTCACCCTCTCCATCACCCCGGAGGTGGACATCAACGGCGGGGCGGACGGCCTGCCGGAGCTGCAACTGAACGTGAAGGACGTAAACGGCGACGGCCAGCCTGACAACCTGGAAGACACCGACATTCATCTCGATCTCTCGGTCAAGCTCGCCGACATCAGCCCCTCGGTGGCCGATGGCGGTCTCGAGACCGTGGAGCAGGTGGTCGTGACCGTGGATCCCCAATATGGTCACTTCCTCGACAAGAACGGCCAGCCGGTCTCCACCCTCACGGTGAACAACCCGGCGGATCTCAAGGATCTGGTGTTCGTGCCCAAAGAACACTTCAGCGGCAAGGTGCCGCTGGCGGTGACGGTGGATATTCTCGATACCGCCACCACGGGCACGGTTCGGGGGAGCTGGAGCGGCAACGTGAGCTTCGAGGTGCTGCCGGTGAACGATCCGGCCAACCTCACGGTCCAGAACGTCACGGGCCAGGAAGATGGCAGCGTGAGTCTGGGGGGGCTGGGGGCCAGCCTCATCGACAACGATGGCTCCGAGCAGATCGTCGGGCTGCAGATCAAGGGGGTGCCGGATGGCTTCACCCTGTCCGCCCCGGCGGTCAACAACGGCGGTGGGGTGTGGCAGGTGCCTGTGGGCACCGACTTCTCCAAGCTGACCCTGATCCCGCCGGCAGATTTTAGCGGCACAGTGGATCTCACCCTGAGTGCCTTCACCCTGGACCAGGGACTGACCCTGCCGCTCGAAACCAGCGGCAGCTTCACCGTCACCGTCAAGCCGGTGGGGGATGCCATCATCGCCGATCTGCAGGACAAGGCGAGCGGCACCGAGGGGGATGTGATCACCCTGAATCTGGGGCTGGAGACCCGGGATACCCATGCCACCGGCGGCAATGCCGGCAATGTGAACGAGAACGGGCCCGAGCAGGTGCGCGTCACCCTGGAAGGGGTGCCGGACGGGGCAGAAATCCGCCTGCCGAGCGGGGTGAACGGCACCGTGGTGGATCTTGGCGGTGGCCGCTGGCAGGTCATCACGGATGGCGGCAAGCTCGACGCGGTGGAGCTCGTGACCAACGACGCCAACGGCGCCATGGCGATCAAGGTGACGGCCCAGAGCCTGGACAACGGCGCCCTCGGCCCCGAAGTGAACGGCACCATCCATCTCGATGTGAGTCCGGTCAACGACGCCCCCGTCAACGTGTTGCCCGATGATCCCCAGGTGGCACAGGAGGACGAGCCGTTCGTCATCCAGGGTCTGCATGTCAAGGACGTGGATGCGGGCAACGGCATCATGGAAGTACGCCTCTCGGTGGAGCACGGCACCCTGACCCTGCCGGCCGGGAGCGGCGTGACCCTGACCGGCAACGGCACCGGCGATGTGGTGCTGACCGGCACCCTGGCGGATCTCAATGCCCTGCTCTCGGGCGGCGTCACCTATCAGGGCGACCCGGACTTCCATGGCAATGACGCCTTGACCATGGTGACGGACGATCGGGGCAATACCGGCAGCGGTGGCGCCCTGAGTGACACCGATGTGCTGCCCATCCTGGTACAACCGGTCAACGATGCCCCCGTCAACCAGCTGCCAACGACGCCCCAGGTGGCGCAGGAAGATCAGCCCTTCACCATTCACGGGCTGCAGGTGAGCGATGTGGATGCGGGCAACAGCCCCCTCTCTGTCACCCTCTCCGTGCTGCACGGTACCCTGGAACTGGCGGCGGGCAGTGGCGTGACGGTGAGCGGCAGCGGCAGCAACACCCTGGTGCTGAGCGGTTCCCAGGATGCCATCAATGCCTTGCTCGCAGGGGGCGTGACCTATCAGGGCGAGCAGGACTTCAATGGCCAGGATGCCCTGACCATGGTGACCAATGATCTTGGCAACACCGGCAGCGGTGGCCCCCTGAGCGATACCGACGTGCTGCCCATCGAGGTCGAGCCAGTCAATGATGCCCCTGTCACCCAGGTGCCGGGCTCATTGCAGGTGAAAGAGGATGGCTCCCTGTCGCTCACCGGGATCAGCGTGAAGGACGTGGATGCGGGCAGTGCGCCCATCTCCATGGTGCTGCGGGTGGAGCACGGTGTGCTGACCCTGCTGGGGGCGGCAGGCGCCGTCTCGGTGCAGGGGGCGGGGACCAGCGTGGTGACCCTGGTCGGGTCGCTCGATGATCTCAACGGGTAAGTATTCACCGGAACAGTATTGACACAGGAAAAATGAGACGATCGTCTCTTGATCCCACTTTCCTGCTTGCTTGATCCTGCTCCTTAGATACGCTCCCCCCATGAGCAAAAACACCA
>NZ_JBLUXC010000046.1:0-36196 GCF_048276795.1 Aeromonas sp. PS2Canimalfood6 | reverse complement strand
AACCGCCAGCGTCGGCATTCACGACTTGGCAATGTCAGCCCGGCGGAGTTTAACAAGAGGTATTGGAGAACTGCTCAGGCTGCTTGATCCGGGACTGTCCGATCTTGTCAGGACACCTCAAACATCACCTGATTCTGGATATGCTGTGGCATGGCCTGGAACTCACTCACCGAGTCCGTCATCTCGATAATGACCAGACTACAACCGGTCGCGACCCAGAATGCCCTCGCCTCCTCTACTGATGAAAAGGGCTCAATAATTTGCTCCATGACCGAGACATGGAGTGCCGGGTAGGCCGCGAGCAATGTCTCCTTCGGCCATGCCATACAAGTTTTCATCGTGTTTCTCTCCAACAAAAAGGCCCTTAAGCTCAGATGAACTTAAGGGCCTGGGAACTGTGAAATGTGGACCAACAGCCGATGTGTCAGCGCTGTCTGGTTATTAATATCTGTTTATAAACAATACCTTTTCGGTCACTCAGCCTGGATCATAGACGAGAGACCTTCGCTGATATTGCGACTGCGCTCAGAGGTCAGCTTTGCATACCGCTGGGAGGATTGAATGCTGGCGTGGGCCAGCTGTGCCTTGACGTCATACAGGCTGTATTGCCCTGAAGAGACCAAGGCACTGGCGACAGAATGACGAGCCGTATGGAAGCAAACCTCATCGCGGTCTTCGATACCGGCCTTCTGCAACACCCGTTCATAGGCACATCTGGGTTCACCGATGGGCTTGCCCTGACATCGAATATGCTGGCTCGCGAACACATAGGGGTTACCGGCTATTCTGGGAAGCTTCTCCAGAATATCGATAGCCAATGTGCTCAGGTAAATGATCCGGCTCTTGCCATTCTTGGTCAGCGGTACGAACAGCGTCTTATCCTCCCAGTTCACATGTTCCCATTTAGCGAGTAACACTTCGGACTTTCTCGCCCCCGTCAGATAGAGCATCGCGATGAAGCTGCCTGCGGCTTGATTGCGATCCTGCAATGCCACCTCAATGACCCGTTTCATCTCTTCAATCGATAGGAAACGCGTCCTGGCATTGTCCTCCTTCAACAGCTTGATCTTGGCCGCCTCATTAGTGTCCAGAATGCCCCAGCGCACCGCATAGCTGCCCATGGTCTTTAACTGGGCCAGCACACGGTTGGCGGTACTCGGTGCGTAGGCCGTCTGCTGAGGGTTGTTGGGGTGAACCATCTCCGATTGCAACTGCAGGACATCCATCGCCTTGAGTTGCCGGTAACGCATGGCACCAAAGCGTGGTTCGATATTGTGTTTAAACCGCTGAATGTCGCTGCTGATCGACCGTTTACCAATGGTCTTGAGGTGCGGCAAAAAGGTCTGCCAGAAGAACTCCGACAGGGTGGGCTCTGTTTTGTAGCTGTCGCGTTCTGCTACCGGGTCGATGCCTTCTGCCAGCATCGCCTTGTACTTGCGGGCAATGGTCCTGGCTTGGCTCACATCGATATCACCGAATCGTCCCAAAGCGATGCTGCGCTTCTTGCCCTGGAGGGTATAGCGCAGTAGGAAACGCTTACTGCCCTGGCTTTTTCCTGACAAGAGTTTTAAGCCGATGACCTCTGTATCGGAGAACTCCAGTTCAGTAGCGCCAGCCTCTCGTTGTTGTGCGGGCAAAGCCTTGATGGCTGCATTGGTAAAGCGAAATTTGGTCTGCATAGATACCTCCGATGATGGGTTAGATCATGGGATTAATATCTGTTTCAAAGAGGATTCAATGCGGGTTTGGGAGGGGTGAAGACGAAGGGGTAACGGTGAGCGGCACTTGCTTCAGCACCAGAAACAGACCCCGGAAAAGTCCGGAGCAGTAGCCTACCAAACGTCCTTGGCTATGTTGGAAGACTGAGCAGGTTGTTCGCAACGAATTGCAGGAAGTAGTAAGTCGCTTAGACAAGAAATGGACAAGAAAGGAAAACTGACAGAGGGAAAACGCTGGGGAGCAGAAACAAAAACGACGCAATGAAGCGTCGTATCTGTTTAATCTGTAAGGCTTTTTCTTCAATTTTAATGGTGCCCGAGGCCGGAATCGAACCGGCACGACGCGAACGTCGAGGGATTTTAAATCCCTTGTGTCTACCGATTTCACCACTCGGGCACCGCAATCGGTATCAAGCTCGCGTGGCGGGCTTGTCAATATGGAGGCACGTTCCGGAGTCGAACCGGACTAAACGGATTTGCAATCCGCTGCATAACCGCTTTGCTAACGCGCCATGCAAAAGAGAGGAACTCTCTATTGTCTGAATTTGGAGCGGGAAACGAGACTCGAACTCGCGACCCCGACCTTGGCAAGGTCGTGCTCTACCAACTGAGCTATTCCCGCATCGGTCTGGCTGACTGCCTGACTGTGAGAACGCATTCTAGCGATGTTCCCCGCCCAGTCAACCAAAAACATTTAATACGCTGATCGTTCGGGTGTTTTTTACCCTTTTCCCACACTTTTGCAGCTCATGGCCGTTTCTCGGCGCCAGTGGCAGAGAAACGGCCATCTTCCCGTCGGGACTAGAACCGGGAGTGGTAGCTGAGATCGCCCCAGGCAGCCTTCATGTACTGGAACATGGACCAGAAGGTGAGCACGGTGGCCACGTAGAGCAGCACATAGGCGAGCCACACCATCCAGATGTCGTACTGCCAGATGAGACCGGTGAGCGACACCATCTGGATCATGGTCTTCCATTTGCCAATCCAGCTGACCGCCACCGAGGAGCGCTTGCCAAGCTCGGCCATCCATTCACGCAGGGCGGAGATGATGATCTCCCGGCCAATCATGGTCATGGCGGGGATGGTGACCCAGACGGTGTTGTAGTGCTCGACGATGACCACCAGGGCCGCCGCCACCATGATCTTGTCGGCCACCGGATCGAGGAAGGCGCCAAAGGCGGTGGACTGGTTCAGCTTGCGGGCAAGATAGCCGTCAAACCAGTCGGTTGCGGCCGCCAGGATGAAGACGATGGCCGCCGCCATGTAGGACCACTGATAGGGAAGGTAAAACAGGATGACGAAGACGGGGATGAGCAAAATCCGAAAGAACGTCAGCAGGTTAGGAATATTTGTCATTATTTTCAGCCACTTCTTGTATGCCGCTACATGGTAGCCCCAAGCCGATCGCGGATGCAACCGAACTGGCGCCCGCCTTGGTCCATTAATCCATCAATAACCTCAGGATGCCGGTCATTATGGCATTTGGGAGCCCCCTGCGTCACGGCTCTTGTGCGCAGGCGGCACGCCCTGATGCCCCCTGGCGTGACCTCCTTCACACCAAAGGCAGCGCTAGAGCGAGTGCAATGCGTCGTGGATGGACTGGGCCAGCTCCTGGCTGATGCCGGGCACCTTGGCGAGCTCGTCCACCCCGGCTTTTTTCACCTCCTGCAAACCCCCCAGGTATTTGAGCAGCGCCTGCCGCCGTTTCGGCCCCACCCCGGGAATCTCTTCCAGGGTACTGGTGGTGCGGGCCTTTGCCCGCCTGGCCCGGTGGCCCGTGATGGCAAAGCGATGGGATTCATCGCGAATGTGCTGGATGAGGTGCAAAGCGGGCATGTCTGCCGGCAGGTGCAGCTCTTCGTGGCTGTCCCCCAGGATCAGGGTCTCCAACCCCGCCTTGCGGGTCACCCCCTTGGCGATGCCCACCAGCAGCGGGTATTTGCCGCCGAGAAACTCCAACTGGCGCGCCAGGATCTCCTCCGCGCGGCGCAACTGGCCGAGACCGCCGTCGATGAACAGCACATCCGGCACCTTGTCCGGCTCCTGCTGCTTGCCAAAGCGGCGCTCCAGCGCCTGCTCCATGGCGGCGTAGTCATCCCCGCCGGTGATACCGTCGATGTTGAAGCGGCGGTATTCCGAGGAGAGCGGCCCCTCCCGGTTGAACACCACGCAGGAGGCCACGGTGCGCTCCCCCATGGTGTGGGAGATATCGAAACACTCCATGCGGGCGATGGGGGTCTCGAGCTCCAGCAGCTCCTCCAGCTGATCGTAACGGGCGCTGATGGTGCTCTTGTGGGCGAGGCGCGAGCGCAGCGCAGTCTGGGCGTTGATGGAGGCAAGCTTGATGAAGCGGGCCCGTTCGCTGCGCGTCCGGCTCACCACCCGCACCTTGTAGCCGGCGGTCTGGCTCAGGGTGTCGGCGATGACGCTCTCATCCTCCAGCGCCACGTCCAGCAGCACCTCGCTCGGGATCTGCCGTCCCCCCTGCCCCGACAGATAGAACTGCAGCAGGAAGGATTGCACCACCTCGTCAAGCGGGGTATCGGCCGGCACTTTCGGGAAGTAGCTGCGCGATCCCAGCACCTTGCCCTGGCGGATGAAGAGCACGTGGATGCAGGCGGTCCCCTGCTCGAAGGCCACCCCCACCACGTCGAGCTCGTCCAGCACGTTGCCGCTCACCGACTGCTGCTCGGTGACCCGGCGCAGGGCCTGGATCTGATCCCGGTAGCGGGCCGCCTCCTCGAAGCGCAGATCGCCGCTGGCGGACTCCATCTTGCCCACCAGCTCGCCGATCACCTGCTGGTTCTTGCCCGCGAGGAACAGCTTGGCCAGCGCCACCTGCTGGGCATACTCGGCCTCGCTCACCAGCCCCGCCACGCAGGGGCCGGCGCAGCGCTTGAGCTGGTAGAGCAAGCAGGGGCGGGTACGGTTGGCATAGACGGCATCCTCGCACTGGCGCACCGGGAAGATCTTCTGCATCAGGTGCAGGCTCTCGCGTACCGCGCCACCGGAGGGGTAAGGGCCGAAATACTCCCCCTTCACCTTGCGGGCGCCGCGATGGACGCCGATGCGCGGGTGCCGATGGTCGGTGATGATGATCCAGGGGTAGGACTTGTCATCCCGCAGCAGCACGTTGTAGCGGGGCTGGTACTGCTTGATGAGGTTGTGCTCGAGGATCAGCGCCTCGGTCTCGGTGTGGGTGACCGTTACCTGCACATCGGCAATCTGGCGCACCAGGGTGCGGGTCTTGATGCTGTCGACATTGGCACGAAAGTAGGAGGCGAGCCGTTTCTTGAGATCCTTGGCCTTGCCCACGTAGATGACGGTGCCGCCGCTGTCGTACATGCGGTAGACACCACTCTGGTGGGTGACGGCGCTCAGAAATGCCTTGCTGTCAAAATGGGGCTCGGGAGAGAGGGTCATCGGCAACTCGACTCAACGGATGAATGCAAAAAGACGGGGAGAGCATACTGCCCACAGCCTGCAAAAAGCAAAAGGCGGCCGGTGCCGCCTTTGGTGTCCACACGCCCCCGTTACAGGGTATCGGCATCCAGCATGCCATAACGAATGGCCAGATGGGTCAGCTCCACGTCACCGTTGATCCCCAGCTTGCTGAACAGGCGGTAGCGGTAGCTGTTGACCGTCTTCGGGCTCAGGTTGAGTTGCTCGGAGATGTCGGTCACCTTCTGCCCCTTGGTGATCATCATCATGATCTGCAGCTCCCTCTCTGAGAGGGACTTGAAGGGGTTCTCGTCGGCGGAGGCGAACTGGCTCAGGGCCATCTGCTGGGCGATCTCCGGGGAGATGTAGCGCTGACCGGAGTGAACCAGGCGAATGGCGTGGATCATCTCGTCCGGCGCGGCCCCCTTGGTGAGGTACCCGGCGGCGCCCGCCTGCATCACCTTGGTGGGGAACGGATTTTCTGAATGAATGGTCAGCACTATGATGCGTACATCGGGGCGGATCCGCAGGATCTTGCGGGTCGCTTCCAGACCGCCGATGCCCGGCATGTTCATGTCCATCAGGATCACATCGGGGTGATGTTGCCGACAGAAGGCCACCGCGGTTTCCCCGCTCTGCGCCTCGCCCACCACCTTGATCCCGCGGACGTCTTCCAAAATGCGTCTTATCCCTGTACGCACCAACTCATGATCATCGACCAGGAATACATTAATCACCCAAACACCCCGTTTTTTATCTCGTTATATGCCAGTTAGGGTTAACACGGCGTCTTGCATCATAACCAAACTCGATGATTTGGCAAACCATGGGCGGGAAAAGTTTGAAATTGCTCGTAAAATCCGTTTTAAATCAAATTATTATACAAAGAATCAATTAAAAAACGGCGCCCTGGGGCGCCGTGTTGCATCAAAGCCGTTCCGCCAGCCTCAACCGGCCAGCAGCGCTCGCACCTTGTCGAGATCGGCCTGGGTGTCCACCCCCACCGGCGGGGCTTGCAGCGCCTGGGCCACGTGGATCTTCTCCCCGTACCAGAGCACCCGCAGCTGCTCCAGGGCTTCGACCTGCTCGAGCACGCTCGGCGCCCAGTCCACGTAACGCTGGATGAAGCCGGCGCGATAGGCGTAGATGCCGATGTGGCGCTGGTAGTGATCGCCAATCTGCTCGCGGCTCCCCGCAACGCGATCGCTGGCCGCAAAGCGGTCCCGATCCCAGGGGATGCTGGCGCGACTGAAATAGAGGGCATACCCCTCCCGGTCGGTCACCACCTTGACGGCATTGGGATTGAACGCCTCTTCGGCATCCCTGATCGGCACCGACAGCGTCGCCATGGGCGCGCTGGCCGCGGCCAGGTTGTCCGCCACCTGGCGGATGATGACGGGGGGAATGAGGGGCTCGTCCCCCTGCACGTTGACGATGATGGTGTCGGCGGCAAAGCCGTAGTGACGGCACACCTCGGCCAGACGCTCGGTGCCGGACTGGTGATCCGGTGAGGTCATGCACACCTCGAACCCGGCAGCGGCGGCAAAGGGAGCCAGAGCCTGCTGCACCCGCTCGTCATCGGTGGCGACGATCACCCGATCGGCGCCCGATTGCAGGGCCTTCTCCACCACGTGCTGCACCATGGGCTTGCCGTGAATGTCGGCCAGCGGCTTGCCCGGCAGCCGGGTGGAGGCGTAACGGGCAGGAATGACGACGACGAAACTCATGGCTTCAGCTCTTCCAGCGCCAGGTGGCGGGCCCGGTTCTCCAGCAGCACCGGGATCCCCTCCTCCAGGGGATAAGCCAGTCTATCGAAGCGGCAGATGAGCTCCTGAGGGCCCTCGGCGTGCGCTTGATAGTGCAGTTTCCCCTTGCAGACCGGGCAGGCGATGATGTCGAGCAATTTAATATCCAGTGCCACAACGAAACTCCTTTAACGATTTCCCACAGGCGATCTTGCCTGGCATGTCAATGTGCAGGGCCAGCCCCCGAGTCCGGGCGCTGGCCGTCTGTTCCAATCCGGTGGCGCCCCGTCAGGGCGCCTGGTGCTTGTCCCCCCCGGGCTGCGGGCCCAGGGTGCGCAGCAGCGCCTCCCCCAGGGCATCGGGCAGCTCGGCGCTGACCGGCAGATACCACCAGTTGTCCGGGGCGAAGGGGCGGCACTTGACCGCATCCTTCTCGGTCATCAGCAAGGGGCGCTGGCCGAAGCGGGCCAGCAGCTCGGCGGCGTCGAACGCCTGGTGATCCCCGTAGCCGACGCTCTGCACCAGCTCGTAACCAAGGGCGGTCAGGGTGGCGAAGAAACGGGGGGGATGGCCGATGCCCGCCAGGGCATCCACCGGCCCCGAGAGGGGGGCCGTGAGAGGCGCATCGTCGCACACCCGGCGCAGGGTATCCGGCACCAGGCGCATGGCATATTCGCCACGGGCGGGTTCGCCGCCGTTGCAGATGATGGCGTCCACCCGCTTGAGGCGGGTCGTGGGCTCGCGCAGCGGCCCCATGGGCAGCAGACAGCCATTGCCAAAGCGGCGCGCCCCGTCCACCACCACTAGTTCGATGTCACGGGCCAGGGCATAGTGCTGCAGGCCGTCGTCGGTGACGATGATGTCCACCTCACCGCTTTGCTCCAGCAACCGCACCGCATCGGCCCGTCTGGGGGCCACCGCCACGGGGCAGCCGCAGCGCCTTGCGATGAGCACGGGCTCATCCCCGGCCTCGGCCGGGGTGCTGCTCTCATCCAGTCGATAGGGGTAATGGGGCGCCTTGCCGCCATAACCGCGGCTGACCACGCCTGGGCGCCAGCCCCGGGCCTGGAGTTGTTCTACCAGCCAGACCACCACCGGGGTCTTGCCGTTGCCCCCCACCGAGAGATTGCCCACCACCACCACCGGCAGGGTGGCCCGATAGGCGCTGAGCCAGCCCCGGCGATACCCCAGACGGCGGACGCCGCTGATCAGGGCAAACAGCAGGGCGAAGGGGGCCAGCCCCCAGCGCCAGAGGCTGTTCCCGTACCAGAGTCTGGCCAGCATCAGCCCTGGTTACCCGTGGCAGTATTACCAAACTGAATGGCCCGCAGCTGGGCATAAGTACCATGCATGTCCATCAGGGTTTGGTGGTTGCCGCGCTCGACGATGTGTCCCTCGTCGATCACCAGGATCTCGTCCGCCTTCTCGATGGTGGAGAGGCGGTGGGCGATCACGAGGGAAGTGCGCGCCTTGCACAGCTCGTCGATGGCCGCCTGGATGTGACGCTCGGACTCGGTGTCCAGGGCCGAGGTGGCTTCGTCCAGCAGCAGCACCGGGGAGTCCCGCAGCAGGGCGCGGGCGATGGCGATGCGCTGGCGCTGGCCGCCGGAGAGGGAGGCGCCGTTCTCGCCGATGACGGTGTCATAACCTTCCGGCATCTTGCTGACGAAGTCGTCAGCATGGGCGATGCGGGCCGCCTGCTGGATCTCGTCGCGGCTGTACTTCTCTTCCGCCGCGTAGGCGATGTTGTTGGCCACGGAGTCGTTGAAGAGGTGCACGTGCTGGGAGACCAGGGCGTACTGCTTGCGCAGCTCGCTCAGGCGGTATTCGCGGATGTTGACGCCATCCAGCAGAATTTCCCCCTCTTCGATGTCATAGAAGCGGGTCAGGAGGCTCGCGATGGTGCTCTTGCCGGAGCCGGAACGACCCACCAGGGCCACCGATTTGCCTGCCTCCACCTTGAAGCTGATGTTGCGCAGCGCCGGTGTCTCCTTGGTCGGGTAGGTGAAGGTGACGTTGCGAAACTCGATTTCACCTCGGGCACGTTCCAGGGTGCGGGTGCCGGTGTCCTGCTCCGGGGTGGAGTCCAGCAGACCGAACAGGCTCTGGCAGGCGGTGATGCCGCGCTGGAACTGGTTGTTCACGTCGGTCAGGCTTTTCAGCGGCTTGAGCAGCATCATCATGGAGGTGACCATGACGGTGAAGGTGCCCGCGGTCAGGGTCGCCTTGACGCTGTCGATGGTGGCGACATAGAGGAAGACCGCAAGGGCCACGGAGGCCACCATCTGGACGATGGGGCTGCCGATGGCGTCGGCGGCGACCATCTTCATGGTCTGCTGGCGCATCCGGTTGCTCACCTGGTAGAAGCGCTTGTCCTCAACCTCCTGGCCCCCGAACATCAGCACCTCTTTGTGCCCCTTGAGCATCTGCTCGGTGGAGGTGGTGATGTCACCCACTGCCTGCTGGATGTGGCGGCTTATCTTGCGAAAACGTCGGCTGATGATGCTGATGAGGATCCCGACCAGGGGCCCCACCACCAGGAAGATCACCGACAACTGCCAGGAGTGCCAGAACATCAGGCCCAGCAGGCCGATGACGGTGGCCCCTTCCCGCACCAGGGACACCAGGGTCGAGCTCGCGGCGGACGACACCTGACCGGCGTCATAGGTCACCTTGGAGAGCAGGTTGCCGGTGTTCTGGCGGTCGAAGAAGCTCATGGGCATGGCCATCAGGTGGCTGAACACCTGCTGCTGCAGGCGCATCACCACGTGGTTGCCGACCCAGGCCATGCAGTAGTTGGAGAGGAAGGCGGCGCAGCCGCGCAGAGCCACGATGCCGAGGACGAAGAAGGGCATCCACTTGAGCACGCTGCTGTCGTTGCCGTTGAGCCCCTGATCGATGAGCGGTTTGATGGAGTAGACGAAGGTGGTATCCACGGCCGCGTAACCCAGCATGCCAATGATGCCGCCCACCAGACCCAGCTTGCGATCCCGGACATAACCGAGCAGGCGCTTGAAGACGGTCCAGCTCTCTTGTGAGGTTTCTTGTTGCATGAATAGCCGTTAATAAGGGAAATGACGGGCTATTCTAGCCAAACCTTGGAGCTACACCAAGCGCCGCTGGCGCGATGGCTACAACCCGGGTCACAAATGAAGGCCGCCCCTTGCCGGGCTGGCTCATTGGATCCTCACTCCCTTCCCCATACCTGCGGCTGCCACCAGGGGCCGCCACGCCGGTACCAGGGCCCCTGCTCCCGCTCGGCCCGGATCCTGAGCCCCGCGTCTCCCGGCTCGATCAGGATGGCGCCCGCCTCCCCCGTGACCCACTGCCGCGCCCCCTGGTATCGCGCCACCACCTCGGGGCGGGGAAAGCCCCACTGGTTCATGAAGCCTGCGCTGTGCACCACGAAGGCAGGTTTCACCGCCGCCACGAAGGGGGCCGTGGAGGAGGTGCGACTGCCATGATGCGGGCTCACCAGCAGGGTGCTGGCCAGCCCCGCGCCCTCACCCTCCTCCAGCGCCAGCAGGCGGCGCTCCGCCTGCTGCTCGATGTCGCCGCTCAGCAGCAGCCGATGACGCCCGTCGTCCAGCTGCACCACGCAACTGTCGTTGTTGCGCCCCGCCCCGGCTGCCAGGGGCCAGAGCACCCGCACATCCAGTCCCTGCCAGTGCCACTGCTGACCTCGGCGGCAGGCCTGGGTAGCCGGTGTAAAGGGGAAGGAGGAGAGCTCCCGGCGCACCGCCATGCTCTGCAGCAGAGCCTGCCGGTTGCCCGCGTGATCCCTGTCTCTGTGGCTGATGATCAGGGTGTCGATCACCCGGATGCCGAGCCGGTTGAGCAGGGGCAGGATGGCCGCATCCGCCATGTTGTAGCCCCCGGGGTAGCGATCCCCGGTATCAAACAGGATGGCCCGATCCCCCCGGGTGACGAGCACCGAGAGCCCCTGCCCCACGTCCAGCACCCGCACCTGCCAGGAAGCGGGAGCAGGCCAGAGGGCGAGCAGCAGGGCCGCCGCCACCGGTCCCCCCAGGGCGCGCCCTCCCGGCAGGTGCCATCCTGTCCACAACAGGATCAGCAGGGCGCTGGCGGGCATCAGCCAGCCGGGCACCGGCCACCAGAGCTGCAGGCGATCCGCCAGCTGCGTGAGCCCCCACAGCACCCACTCCAGGCCGAAGGCGGAGACCCAGAGCAGGCCGTGGGCCAGCAACGTGGAGAGGGGCGCCACCAGCACGCCGATGAGCGCCAGGGGAATGATGACAAGGCAGAACAGCGGCAGTGTCAGCAGATTGAGCAGAAACGCCAGGGGCGCCATCCCCTCGAACAGCAGCAGTTGCAGGGGCAGCAATCCGAGCAGCAGCAGAAGTTGCAGCCGCACCAGGCCGGGGCGATCGTGCAGCAGGCTCGCCAGCAACAGCAGGGCCACCGCCAGAAAAGAGAGCCAGAACCCCGCCGAATAGAGGGCGAAAGGGTCCCACAATGTCAGCACCACAAAGGCCCACAGCCAGATCCGGTGGCTCGGCCAGTCCCGCTTTAGCCAGCGCAGCAGGCTCCACACCAGCACCATGATGAGGGCACGCTCGGTGGCCACCGCAAACCCCGCCAGCCAGCTGTAGGTGGCCGCGAACAGGAGCGACACGCAGATAGCCCCGCGCAGCCCGAACAGCCGCCCGAGCCACCAGCCGAGCACCGCTACCAGGGCGATATGCTGGCCCGAGATGGCGATGATGTGGGTCAGGCCGCTGCCGCGAAAGAGTTCCCACTGGGCATCCGTGATCCCCCCCTGCTCCCCGAAGGTGAGGGCCGCCAGCAGGGGGGCCTGCGCCATCCCCTCCCAGGCGCGACTCGCCGCCGCCAGCCAGCGATCGCGCACACCCGGGGGCACGGCATCCAGGGCGATGACCCGGCGCAGGTTGCCGGTGGCGGTGATCCCCTTGCCAAGGAGCAGGCGTCGCCCATCCATCCCCGCTTCGTTGGCCAGGCCATGGGCCGGCTTGAGAGAGGTCACCAGGGTGACGCGGCTGCCGGCAGGCAACGGCGGCAACACCTGATAGGCATTGACCCGCACCAGGGGTGGCACGATGAGGGGGCGATCGTCCAGGGTGTCGAGGCGCAGCAGCAGGCGCGCAAATTTATCCCCCTCTTTCTCTCCCGAAGACTCCGCACTTTGCACGTGTGCGGTTATGATGTGGCTCGTTTTTTTGCCAAGCTGATCCAGCCAGGCAAGCCGGTAGTGCAAATTCACCTGCATCCAGAGGATGCCGAGCAGCAGAAACAGCAGCCGCCAGCAACGACCACCGGCAAGGGGGAGCGCGAGCAGCAGCATCAGGCCACCCCATTCCCATGAAGGCAGCCATGGCCAAAGCAGTGAGGAGCTTGCCCCCAGGGCAAACGACAACAGACGCAGATCCATGGAGCAAGTATTTAGCAAGGTTCAGAACATGCCCAAACGAATCATACAGCGCTGGCTACCCGACCCGGCGACCCTCAAGGAACACAAGCACTTGCGACTCTTTGGCAAGCTGCTGCTGGATGCCAATCTCTGGCATCTCAACCGGCGCTCCGCCGCCGGTGCCTGTGCGGTCGGTCTCTTCATGGCCTGGATTCCCCTCCCCTGCCAGATGCTGCTGGCCGCTGGCGGCGCCATCGCCTGCCGGGTCAACCTGCCCCTCTCGGTGGCCCTGGTCTGGCTCTCCAACCCCCTGACCATGCCACCGCTGTTTTATGGCGCCTATCTGGTGGGCTGCCAGTTGCTGGGGCAACCCTCCCAGCACATCGAGATCACCTTCACCTGGGCCTGGCTGGTGTCGGTGTTCGAGACGGTGGCCCCGCCGCTCTTGCTGGGCTCCCTGGTGCTTGCCCTGCTGAGCGCCCTCGTCGGCTATGTCCTGGTTCGCGCGGGCTGGCGCCTGAGCACGGTGCGCCAGTGGCAAAAACGCAAGGTGGCGCGCCCATGCTGAATCGCTGGTTGGCCCGCTTCAAGATTGACCCCGATACCCTGCGCCAACAGAAGTGGTTCGCCCTCTTTGGCGAACGACTGCTGACCCCCGCCCTTTGGCAAGGGGGAACGCGGGCCCTCTGTGGCGCCGTGGCGGCCGGGCTGTTCGCCAGCTGGGTCCCCATGCCCATGCACTCCCTAGTGGCCGTCGCCCTGGTGCTGGCGTTCAGCTTCAACCTGCCGCTGGCCCTCTTGGCGGTCTGGTTCAACAACCCGCTGACGCTCCCCTTCATGTACCTCTACGCCTATCGTACCGGTTGCCTGGTGCTGAACGAGACGCCAGCCCCCTTCCATCTCACCTGGTCCCTGCACTGGCTGGAACAGGAAGCGGCCATCCTGGTGCCCCCCTTCCTGCTTGGCAGCCTGCTGCTGGCGGTGCTGAGCGCTGCCGCCGGCGCCTTGCTCACCCTGCTGCTGTTGCAACTGGGCAAGCTGACCCGCCCCCGCTAGGTTGCCAGCACGCCGTCCTTGTCTCGGGCGGCGTGCCTTGCCATCGTCTGCCTCTGCCACCACACTCCTTGTAACCCGTTGTTTTTCGACCCCCATTCGAAACAAGGAGCCCACCATGGCCGAACCGCTCACGCTGGCCCATGCCAATGGCCACCCCCTCTCCCTGCTCCCCGCCATGGCCAATCGCCACGGCCTCATCACCGGGGCCACCGGCACCGGCAAGACAGTCACCCTGCAGGTGCTGGCGGAGGGGTTTTCCCGCCTCGGCGTGCCGGTCTTTCTGGCCGACGTGAAGGGGGATCTGAGCGGCCTGGGCGCCGCCGGTACCGCCTCTGCCAAGCTGGATGCCCGTCTGGCCCAGCTCGGCCTTCAGGCACCCGACTTTGCCGCCAGCCCCACCCTGTTCTGGGATCTCTTCGCCGAAGAGGGCCACCCGGTGCGGGCCACCGTCTCCGACATGGGGCCTCTGTTGCTTGCACGCCTGCTCGGCCTCAACGACACCCAGAGCGGGGTGCTGGAGCTGGTGTTCAAGGTGGCGGACGACGAGGGGTTGCTGTTGCTCGATCTGAAAGACCTGCGGGCCATGGTGCAGTTTGCGGGGGAGCACGCCAAGACCCTCACCACCCGCTACGGCAATGTGTCGACCGCCTCCATCGGCGCCATCCTGCGCAACCTCCTCACCCTGGAGAACGCGGGCGGCGATCACTTCTTCGGCGAGCCCATGCTGGACATCCAGGATCTGATGCAGACCGACGCGGCGGGCCACGGCCATATCAATGTACTGGCCGCCGGCAAGCTCACCCAGTCCAGCCGCCTCTATGCCTGCTTCCTGCTCTGGCTGCTCTCCGAGCTGTTCGAACAGTTGCCCGAGATAGGGGATCCGGAAAAGCCCGTGCTGGTGTTCTTCTTCGACGAGGCCCACCTGCTGTTCAAGGATGCACCCAGGGCGCTGCTGGAGAAAATTGAGCTGGTGGTGCGCCTCATCCGCTCCAAGGGGGTGGGCGTCTATTTCGTGACCCAGAGTCCGGCCGACATCCCCGACAGCGTGCTGGGGCAGCTTGGCAACCGGGTGCAGCACGCCCTGCGCGCCTTCACCCCGAGCGATCAGAAGGCGGTGCGCATCGCCGCCAACACCCTGCGGGCCAACCCTGCCTTCGACGCCGCCGGAGCCATCACTGAACTGGGGGTCGGGGAGGCGCTCATCTCCCTGCTCGACGAGAAGGGGCGGCCCAGCGTGGTGGAGCGCGCCTTCATCGCGCCCCCGGCCAGCCGCATCGGCCCCCTGAGCGCGGCCGAGCGCCAGGCGCTTATTCAGGGCTCATTGCTCTACGGCAGATACGACACCCAGGAGGACAGGGAGTCCGCGTTCGAGCGGCTTCAGGAGGCATCGCCCGCCACCGGTGACGAGACCGCTTCCCCACAGACCGACCAGGGTGGCGGTCTGCTGGATGCCTTGAATGGCATCCTGTTCGGTCGCACCGGCCCCCGTGGTGGCCAGCATGACGGGGTGGTGCACCGCCGCCAAGAGCGTGGCCCGCACCCTCGGCAACGAGGTGGGACGCCAGCTGATGCGCGGGGTGCTCGGCTCCCTGCTGGGGAGCAGCAAGCGGCGCCGCTGATGCCGGAAAATGAAAAAGCCCGCCGATACGGCGGGCTTTTTATGGCTGAAGCAAGGCGCTTG
Source organism: Aeromonas sp. PS2Canimalfood6 (assembly GCF_048276795.1). NCBI lineage: Bacteria > Pseudomonadati > Pseudomonadota > Gammaproteobacteria > Aeromonadales > Aeromonadaceae > Aeromonas > Aeromonas sp. PS2Canimalfood6. The sequence continues at coordinate 21,166 of NZ_JBLUXC010000046.1, read as the reverse complement.
GCGCAGATGCTTCTCTCTTACAACACCTTGGCGATGGCGTCGCAGAGGGGATCAATGTTGGCGCGGGTGATACCGGCCACGCTGATCCGGCCGGAGCCGACGATATAGATGGCGAATTCGCTCTTGAGGCGCTCCACCTGATCCTTGGAGAGACCGGAGAAGGAGAACATGCCGTTCTGTTCGCGGATGAAACTGAAATCCTGGTTCACCCCCCGCTCGGCCAGCTTCTCCACCAGCAGCTCGCGCATCTCGCGAATGCGCACCCGCATGGCGGCCACTTCTTCCACCCACTCCGCATAGAGGGCCGGGTCGCTCACCACGGTGGTGACAACGGCGGCGCCATGTGACGGCGGGTTGGAGTAGTTGGCACGAATGACGGTCTTCACCTGGGTGAAGGCGACGTCGGCCACCGCCTTGGTCGCGCAGACCAGGGTGAAGGCGCCGACCCGCTCGTTGTAAAGACCGAAGTTCTTGGAGAAGGAGCTCGCCACCAGCAGCTCGTCGTGGCACTCGGCGAAGATGCGAAGGCCTTCGGCATCCTCTTCGATACCCCGGGCGAAGCCCTGATAGGCAAAGTCAAAGAGCGGCAGCCAGCCGGCGGCGGCACTCTGCCTGGCCAGGGCGCGCCACTGCTCGGTGGTGGGGTCGATACCAGTCGGGTTGTGGCAGCAGCCGTGCAGCAGCACCAGATCCCCCGCCTGCGCGTCAGACAGGGAGGCCTGCATGGCGGCGAAGTCGAGTCCCTTGGTGGCGGCGTCGTAGTACTTGTACCACTTGACGGTCAAACCGGCCGCCTGGAACACGCTGACATGGTTCGCCCAGGTGGGATCGGAGATCCAGATGGTCTTGGCGAGATTGTTGCGTACCACGAACTCGGCGGCGATGCGCAGGGCACCGGTACCGCCCGGCGCCTGCGCCGTCTTGGCGCGGCCGCTGGTCACCAGGGCGGCATCACGGCCGAACAGCAGTTGCTGCACGATGCGGCCGTATTCGATATTGCCTTCGATACCGAGGTAGTTCTTGGTCTTCTCGTCGGTCAAGAGCTTCTGCTCGGCTTGCTTGACGCAGTGAAGGATAGGAGTGGCACCGGTTTCATCCTTGTAGATACCGACCCCCAGATTGATCTTGTGGCTGCGAGTGTCGGCACGGAAGGCTTCGGTCAGGCCCAGGATCGGATCCGCTGGGGCGGCAACAACCTTTTCAAACATGGTATTCCCTGTAGTCCGTTGAGTTCGTTGGCTAGCAAAGTAGGTTGGCAAACAAAAGCGCCCGTCCAGGGAGCGCTTCGTCAGCTCTTTATACCACTGCCTTCCATAGGGGAAAACCGCTTTCTCGGCGCCGCCTCAACCAATCCCGTGCCAATCCGGTGCCAGGGCACACACCTCGACCGACAGACCCCGATTCGACTCCACCAGATCATTGCACTGTGCCAGCAGCGCACGGGGGATACGGCTCGGCTCCCAGGGCCGACCATCCCCCAGGGGAGCCCCGTAAGCCGCCTTGATGGGCACCAGATCCCGGGGCAGCCACCAGCTCGCCGGTCTCCCCAACCGCTGGGCCAATGCCAGTACTCTGTCGACCCCGGCCGGATCCAGGGCAGTGAGGTGGCTCCAGAGGGTCTGGGGCGGCAAGGCGGCGATCAGGGGCTCCAGCGTGCCGGGATCCTCGGCGGGATACCAGACCAGCAGGGCGTCGGCGGGCAGTGGCAACTCGGCGAAGGCGCCGACGGCATCGGTCGTGATCACCCGCTGTATCTCCCCCTCTCCCCAGAGGATCTTGCCAAGCTGCGCCAGGGTGCGGGCTGGCAGCGCCACCTCCCCCAGGGTCTGGAGCCAAGGGGCGGCATCCAGCAGGGTGCCGCCGCTGAGAAACAGGCTGAACGGCCGTGCGGCCCGCAGACGAAGGGGCAGATCACTGCAAAGCCGGATCCCCTTGTCTTCGAAGTCGATCTGCTCGATGGGGCTGAAATGCCCCTCCCCCTTGCGATACAGGGCCGCCAGCACCCGCTCGTTGACCCTCTCCCCCAGTTGCCAGCCGTGGGATTGCAGCCACTCCTCGGGTTCCGGCGGGGCACTGGCCATCTTCGCCAGCATCAGCTCCCGAGTCAGATAGCGGTGCCCGGCAGGGGTGAGCTCATAGTGATGATTACCAACGGCCAGCAGCAACTGGTTGTCCCGAAGCATGCCGATGAGCGGCTGCCATTGACGACCGCGAACAGCCTGGGGGCCGCCGCTCAGCAACTGCTGTGCCAGCGCGCGCCACTCGGGGTGGGTGAAATCGATCAAAGGCATCCTTCCCTGTCGGCCAATCTGCTTCAACAAATTGAATAATCTAGCGATTTACCAGAGGAGAACCAAGGGGGCAAGGAAGACAACGTGATATGGCGCAGGGCCAGAGGACGAAAAGTGGTGAACGGGCCAAAAAACAGAACGGCCAAGCAAGCTTGGCCGTTCATCAACTAAATCAGCGCAGAGGCTAGATTAGAAGTTGTATTGCAGGGCAACAGTGAACTCGTCGTCCTTGTCGTTGATACCCTGGATTTTGTACTCGGTGTACGCCTTGAACTTGGAAGTGAAGTTGTACTGCACGCCCAGCAGGGTTTCGTCGACGATGTCTGCGTAAGAAGAACCGGCGGAGTTGGACAGTACCTTGCCTTCGGCGAAGTTGTAACCGGCCAGGAAGGTCCAGGCGTCAACGTTGTAGGAAGCAGCCAGCTCGTAGCCACGGCCCTTGTCCTTGTTGTTGCCTTGGGTGGTGTTGTCGTAGCTCAGGTCACCCTGGGTGTACATACCGGCGAAGTAGAAACCGTTGATGGCGTAGTGTGCGCCCAGGGCCCACTCTTTCTTGTCGCCAGAAGCACTGGAAGTAGTGCTTTCCAGGTCGGAGTAAGCGTAACCGGCGTTCAGGCCCAGACCGAAGTCGAAGTCATAACCTGCAGCAGCGGCGTAGCCGTAGTTGCGCTTGGCGTTCGGACCGTAGACGTCGGTTTCCTTGATGCCTTGACCGATGTCAGTAACCTTGACGGCTACGTCATCGTTGGTCTGGTAGGACACTTTGCCCTTGAAGCCACCGAAGGTGTTGGAGTAGATGATCTGGCCTTCTTGACGACCGTCGTAGAAGTTACCTACGTCACCCCATTCGTTGAAGATATCGGTCGGCTCCAGCACGTCGTAGAACGCGGTGTCGGTCTGGCCGAAGATGATCTTGCCGTACTGGGTACCGTCCAGGCCGACATAGATGTGACGGGAGTTGAACTTGTTGTCAGAGTTTTCGGCGGATACTTGCCACTCGGTCTTGGCGATACCGGACCAGGTGTTGTTCAGGCCGACTTTGCCGGACCAGCCCAGACGGGAGGAACCAACCAGTTCAGCGTCGGTATCGTCGTGTTCACCGTAGTAGTTGGCTTGAACACGGCCATAGATATCAAAAGAGGTACCGTCTTTGTCGTAAACGACAGCAGCGTTGGCTGCGGATGCGAACAGAGCCGGGATAGCAATAGCCAGAATTGTCTTTTTCATAGTTTCCAATGCCTACTGTAATTAAACACTAAGTCTTTGTTATTCCCTGTGTTAGCGATGTTCTTTGCATCACTATGGCGCCGAGACTATCACCGGGTTTTCGAATCCGCAATGAAAAAACTTGGAACTTTTTATGAAAACCATAGTCACAGGGAAAAATTTGTGAGCTGAATCTCACAATGTTTGCCCCATCAGGGAAAACGTTTACAGCGATACTCTCTGCCTGAACCCCTCTTTTTTGGTGGTTTATTGCAACCCCCTGTTCCTTCATAACATATGTGCAAAGCCGGGGCTGACCCAACTGCTTCTCCCCTGCCTCGACCCGGGCCGCCTGTTGCGGGTATCCTGTTGCTATCCACACCGACACGGCCACACCTTCTTTATGCTATCGACTCGCCTCAAAGCCACCATCCGCAATACCTATCGCCAGATTGCCGATGGTTTACCCGGTTTTGTGCCGCGCAAGGAGCAGAATTTCCTGGTTGCCGAAATCGCCAAGACCCTGACAGGAGAATATGACAGGAGTCGCCGCATCCTGGTGGCCGAGGCAGGCACCGGCATCGGCAAGTCCCTCTCCTATGCCCAGGGGGCCATACCAGTGGCACGGCTGACCCAGAAGAAGCTGGTGATCTCCACCGCCACCGTGGCCCTGCAGGAGCAGCTCATCCACAAGGATCTCCCCTTTTATCACCGTCACAGCGAGCTGCCGTTTCGTTTCATGCTGGTCAAGGGGCGCCAGCGCTACTGCTGCGAGCACCTGCTGGAGCAGGCGGCAAACGGCAGCGAGATGGCCAATTTCGAACTCGACTTCGGCGCATTGAGCAAACACAAGCCATCGGATGCTGACAAGGCGTGCTACCAGGGGCTGTGGCAGGCCTACACCGAAGGCAAGTGGGACGGGGATCGGGACAACTGGCCCAAACCCATTCCGGACCCTTGCTGGGATCGCATCGCAGCCGACCGCCACACCTGCAACAAGGCCCTGAGCCACCATCAGCACTGCCCCTTCCATCGGGCCCGCAACGACATGGACGCGGCAGACGTGCTGGTGGTCAACCACGCCCTGCTGCTCTCCGACCTCACCATGGGGGGCGGCATCATATTGCCGCCGCCGGACGAGTGCATCTATGTGCTGGACGAAGCCCATCACCTGCCCACCATCGCCCGGGATCACGGCGCCGCCAGCGCCAGCATCAAGGGATCCCGCCGCTGGCTGGAAAAGCTGGTGCAAAGCGCGGGCAAGCTGGCCAGGACGCTGAACAAGGAGAGCCTGCTCGATCCCCAGCTCAAACTGCAGGATGCCCTGGCCTCTCTCCAGCCGGATCTCAAGGCCCTCGAGCAGTGGCTCACCAGCAATGATCACCTCTTTGGCGGCGAGCCCCACCACAGATTCGCCGATGGGGTGCTGCCGGATCCCCTGCCCATGCTGGCGGAAAACCTCAAGGAGGCGAGCAAGAAGGCACTGAGGGCGCTGGACAGAATGCAGGGGGCCATCGGCGAGGCGCTCAAGGATGGCGAAATCCGTCGCAAGGAGGCCGAGCCTCTGCTGGCGGAGAGTGGTTTTCACTTGCAACGGCTCGAGAGCTTCTGCGCCCTCTGGGAGATGCTGAGCCGCCATGTTCCCACCGGCAAGACCCCCCTCGCCCGCTGGATGGCCAGAAGCGAAGACGGAGACATCTGGCTGCACGCCTCCCCCATCGAGGTGGGGTATCTGCTGGAGGAGTGGCTCTGGTCCCGCTGTCTCGGGGCCGTGCTGGTGTCGGCGACCCTCACCGCCCTCTCCTCCTTCAGTTATTTTCGCCACCAGGTAGGGCTCAAGGAGCATGACGGTACCCGCTATCTGCGGCTGCGCTCCCCCTTCGACTACCACAAGGCCGAACTCTATCTGCCCAAGATGGCCCATGAGCCCAGTGCCCCCGCCTTCACCCAGGAGTTGATCGATACCCTGCCCCGCCTGCTGGCAGGCAAGGAGGCCAGCCTGGTGCTCTTCTCCTCCTATCGCCAGATGAACGAGGTGGCGGTGGGGCTGCGAGCCAAGGGGATGTCGCTCCTGGTACAGGGGGAAGCGTCCCGCAGCGCCCTGCTCCTCTTGCACAAGCAGAAGTGCGACGGCGGCCAGGCCAGCATCCTCTTTGGCACCGGCAGCTTCTCGGAAGGGCTGGATCTGCCTGGCCACTACCTCACCAACCTGGTGATCACCAAGCTCCCCTTCGCGGTGCCCAACTCCCCCGTGGAAGAGGCGACCGCCGAGTGGATAGAGCAGCGCGGCGGCAACCCCTTCCTGCAACTGACGGTGCCGGAGGCGTCGCGCAAGCTCATCCAGGCCTGTGGCCGCCTCATCCGAAAAGAGGCGGATCGGGGGCGGGTCACCATCCTGGACCGGCGCCTGCTGACCAAGCGCTACGGCAAGGGGCTGCTGGACGCCCTCCCCCCCTTCACCCGACGCATCGAGTGACACGGCTGACGCCCGCCATGCGCTCCCCTGACCCTCATGTCAGGAGGGGGCAGGAAGATAGAAGAGCACGCTGCCCGCAGGGCTCGGGGCAGCGGGATCCACACCGCGCACACCGGAAGGCGCCATAAACGGCTATTGCCGCTGTGGGGCAAACCTGTAAAAATGACCCCCTATTTTTCAGTGGGCAATTGCCTGACTGTTCAAGGAGATGAAATGAAACTGACTGTTCTGGTACCGGCCCTGGCTGGTCTGTTGTGGGCAGGTAGCGCCCTGGCCGCTAGCCAACTGGAAATTACGAATCCCTATGTCATCCAGCTGCTCGATGGCGAACCCGTCAACCCCCAGCTGCTCGACAAAGCCACCGTCTTCTCCCTGGAGCCCGGCAGGCACCAGGTCGTGGTCGCCTTCGAGGGCAACTACTCCAGCCGCAGTGAAACCAAGCTGGTCACCGCCGAGCCCCTGGTGATCAACTTCACCGCCGCCGACAACCAGCAACTCTTCCTCGACTTCAAGAAGCCCCGCAAGGAAGAAGAAGCCAAGCGTTTCGTCAAGGAACAGAACGTCGTTCTGAAAGACAAATCCACCGGCCAGGTCCTGAAATCCGAGCAGTTCGTCATGCCGACCGTGGGTGGCTTCCAGCTGACCCGTGACTATCAGCAGGAGCTGCTGAAGATGGGCAAGGCCTTCAACCAGCCCAAGACCGTTTCCGTCTCCACCGCCGCCGTGATGGCTGCCGCCAGCGCACCGGTGGAAGTGGCCCCGAGCAAGGCCATGAGCAACCCGGAAGCCCTGACCCAGCTGCAAAGCTGGTACAACAAGGCCGATGCGGAGACCCGCAAAGCCTTCCAGATCTGGGTGATCCAGCAGCAGTAAGGCGCATCGCACGCCTGCATCGAGGGGAGCCTGGCTCCCCTTTTTCATACCCGTTCATGGCCGATGCTTCATGTCACTGCGCATCTTCTATCACCCCCACTACTCCGCCCTGACGCTGCCCGAGCGTCACCGCTTCCCCCTGGCCAAGTACCAGGCGCTGTTTGAACGCCTCGTCGCCCTCGACTATCCGCTGGCACAGGCCGCCCCTGCCAGCCGTGAGCAGATAGAGAAGGTGCACGATGCGGCCTATGTACAGGCCGCCCTCGCCGGCACCCTCGATGAAGGGGCCATTCGCCGGCTCGGCTTTCCCTGGTCTTCCCTGCTGATTGAACGTACCCTGCACTCGGTCGGCGCCACCCTGGCCGCCAGCCGCCACGCCCTTGCGCAGGGCTGCGGACTGCAGATTTCCGGTGGCTACCACCACGCACACCGGGGGTTTGGCAGCGGCTTCTGCCTCTTCAACGATCTGGTGATCGCGGCGCGAACCTGTCTGGACGAGGGACTCTGCGAGCGGGTGCTGATCGTGGATCTCGATGTCCATCAGGGAGATGGCAGCGCCGCCCTGTGCACGGGCAGCCGCGACATCATCACCCTCTCCCTGCACGGGGAACACAACTTCCCCCGCCACAAGCCGGCCTCCCATCTGGACTTTCCCCTGCCAAGCGGCATGGAGGACGACGCCTATCTCGAGACCCTGGACCAGGCCCTCGCCCTGGCTCATCGCCTTTACGCCCCTGACTTCATCCTCTATCAGGCCGGGGTGGATGTGCACCGGGACGACGAGCTAGGCTACCTCTCCCTGAGCGACTCCGGCGTGCGCCAGCGCGATGCCATGGTCTTTGACTCTGCGCTTCGCCACGGGCTGCCCATCACCGCCGTACCGGGAGGGGGTTACCGGCGAGACTGGCAGCAGTTGATCCCGCTGCACCTCTCGCTCTTTGAAGTAGCAAGGCACCGGTTTGGTTGAGCGGCACCACCCGGCCCATGACGAAAAAGAGGCGACCCTTGGGTCGCCTCTTCTATATCCGTGCACAGGGATGATGACGCCGTCTGCCCTCAGGCATGGGCCATCGGCGTCGGGTGCTCGCCCATCTTGCGCAGCAGCATCAGCAGATAGACCAGGGAGACCCCGGCAATCACTATGAACAGCAGATGATCCGAGTAGTGCTGCATCAGGAGCGCCGTCAGGGTCGGCCCGAGCAGGCTGCCGATGGTGTAGCTCAACAGCAGCGCCTGGTTCATGGCCACCAGTTGATGCTGCTCCACCTTCTCGCAGGCCCAGGCCATGGCCACCGGATAGAGCGTGAAGCCCGCGGCCCCCAGAATGAACAGCGTCGGTCCCATGGCCGCGTTGCCGAGCATCGCCATGGCCCCCAGGATCACCACCAGCACCTGTACCCGCAACACCGGCAGGCGCCCGAAACGATCAGCCAGACGCCCCACCGGCCATTGCCCCAGGATGCCGGCGCTCACCATCACCGCCATCCAGTAGCCGATGGCCCCGTCGCTCACCCCCTGGTGGTTCAGATAGAGCGGCATCAGACCATAAAGCACCCCCAGCACGATGCCGGAGAGGATGCAGCCGTTCACCCCCAGACGCGCCTGACGCAGGCGCAGCATCGGCCAGACCGGAGTCCTGGCCTGGTGGTTGCCTGACGGACTGGCGATGCGGGTGAACAAGAGCGGCAGCATGGCCGCCAACACCAGGGCGGTCACCCAGGGCAGCACCGCCATCAGCGACGTCGGCACCTTGCTCACCAGCAGTTGCCCAAGCACAGTGCCCACGTAATAGACCATCATGTAGGCGGCCAGCAGGCGACCCCGATTGCGGGCGTTGCCGCTGCACATCAGCGCGCTCTCCACCACCACCCAGATCATGGCGCAGCCGACACCGGCGATGAATCGCCAGGCGAGCCAGCTCCAGAACGCCACGGTAATGCCGAGCCCGACGCAGCCTGCGGCAAAGAGCGCACTGGCCAGGTAGTAACTGCGATTGAAGCCGCAGCGGGCGATGAGTCTGCCCGCCAGCAGGGTTCCCAGCAGGTTGCCGGTGAAATAGGAGGAGCCGACCATGCCGACCTGCCAGGTGGGCAGATGCTCATGGGCGAGCCAGAGCGGCACCAGGGTATTCAATACCGCGATGGCCAGGGTCAGCAACAGCAGGCCACAGAGCAGGAGCAGCACCGGGCGGGAGTATGTGGTCATGGATAGAACCGTGGGGAGAGGCAAAATGCGAGCGCATCATGCCACCGCCTGTGCCTTTGTCAATCGGCACTGAGGCCGGGTCGCAAGGTTTTTCTGCCCACCGTGATGGCAACGCGGCAAGGCCCTCCCCTGACGGGAGCCTCATCCCCTTGATTGGCCGGCACGTTGGTCATGATGAGGAGAAGCGGGCGGTTGAATATCGACCCTGTGCCTCCCTCACGCCAGAGCGCCATGACCAGAAGAGGCGACCCAGGGCCGCCTCTTCTTTCTATCAAGCACAACCTATCGTGCACAACGCCGGTCAGCGCTGGCGCTTCTTGGCGTACTTGCGACGAGCCCGGGCCTGGCGCTCCTCTTCCCGCTCCGCCTTCTCCCTGGCTTTCTGCTCAGCCTCGGCCTGGGCTTCCACTATCTCGACGCTCACCATCTCTGGCGTCTCCAGGGAGATCCGCCCCAGCATGCCGGACCGGAATTCATTGACCAGGATTTCCGAGGCCTTGTGCAGATCCGCAAGCCCCCCCTTGCGCATGAAGCCGCGCTGACGGGCAATGAGATCCAGCAGCTCGATCTCGGTCTCCGGCAGCTCGCTCAGCTGGTAGCGTGCCTTGATGCGCTCCGGATAGGCCTTGATGAAGTAGTCGGCGGCAAACATGGCGATGTCGGCGTAATCGAAGACGGTATCCTTGATGGCCGCCGTGATCGCCAGTCGATAACCGCAGGAGGGCGGGTTGAGCTTGGGCCACAGGAAGCCAGGGGTGTCCGTCAGGATGACGTGGTTGTCGAGCTTGATCCGCTGCTGGGACTTGGTCACCCCCGCCTCGTTGCCGGTCTTGGCGATGATGCGCCCCGCCAGGGTGTTGATCAGGGTGGACTTGCCCACGTTGGGGATGCCCATGATCATGGCGCGCACCCCGCGCAGCTCGAAGTTGCGCTCCGGCAGCATCTCGTGGCACAGGGTCAGCAGTTGCTTGATCATCGTAGGCTCCTGCTGGGTCAGGGGCAGTGCCTTGATCCCCTTCTCCTGCTCCATGTGGGCCACCCACAGCGCGGTGATCTCGGGGTCGGCAAGGTCTGCCTTGTTGAGCACCTTGATCACCGGCGTCTCCCCGCGCAGCTCCGGCACCAGGGGGTTCTCGCTGGAGAAGGGGATGCGGGCGTCGAGCATCTCGATGATGACATCGACCTGGGGCATGACCTCTGCAATCTCTTTGCGGGCCTTGTGCATGTGGCCGGGGAACCAGTTGATGGACATATCCGTTACTCTCTCATTGGCATGCGGTCCCCTCTCGGGGCTGCGGGCGCTCGGGGTTGCGGGTGCGTGGTGATGCGCCAGACCGCTGGCACTCATCGCAAGGGGGCGCATTTTACCTGCTGCGGCCCCGATTTGACAGGCTATTCTGGCCGGGTGTTGTCACCCGGGTGGCCGGATGCCCGCCACGCCACCGGGAGGTGAGTGGCAGAACACAATCAACATAACCCATTGATATAAGATAACATTTGCAAGGCGCTTTCACCGTATTGTCATCTCTCTTCACTAAAAGTGTCATCTGCCCCCTCTAGGCTGCGCTCAGGTTTCACAAGGAGCGAACCCCAATGAGAAAGATGGCAGGACTTGCAGTGATGATAGGCGCCGCCCTGGCCGCCGGCTGCAACTCCAACAACGACAGCAACACCCCGGAACCCAGCGCCAAGAACGTGATCTTCTTCCTCGGCGACGGCATGGGTCTCAACACCCTCACCGCCTCCCGGATCTATGGCGTCGGCGAAGAGGGCAGCCTCACCATCGACACCCTGCCGGAAACGGCCTTCATCAAGACCTTCTCCCACGATGCCCAGGTGACCGACTCGGCCCCCTCCATGGCGGCCTACATGACCGGGGTCAAGAGCAACAACGGCGTCATCAGCATGGACAGCGACGCCACCCAGGAGAGCGATTGCAGCCAGAGCGGCGGCAAAGCGGTGACCACCCTGCTGGAGCTGGCCAAGGCCGATGGCCGCGGCACCGGCGTGGTCACTACCACCCGGGTCACCCACGCCACCCCGGCCGCCACCTATGCCCATATCTGCAACCGGGATCTGGAGGCTGATATCGCCGTCCAGATGGTGCCGGGGGGCAGCGGTTACAACAGCGCCCTGAAGGAGGGGCTGGACGTAGTGCTCGGGGGCGGCAGCGGCTTCTTCCTGCCCAGTGCCGACAAGGGCAAGCGGACCGATGGTCGAAACCTCATCGACGAGATGAAGGCGAAGGGCTATCAGTTTGCCGCCACCCTGGACGAGCTGAACCAGGCCGATGCGAGCAAGCCGCTGCTGGGCCTGTTTGGCTCAAGCCACATGAAATATGACCTGGACCGGCCCGCCAGCGAGCCGTCACTGGCCCAGATGACCCTGGCCGCCATCAAACAGCTCAAGGACAAAGAGAAGGGCTACTTCCTGATGGTGGAAGGGGGGCGCATCGATCACGCCCTGCATGACACCAACGCCAAGCGCGCCCTGCAGGATACCCTCGCCTTCGACAACGCCATCCAGGCCGCCATCAATGAAGTGAAGAAAACCGATCCCGAGCTGAAAAACACCCTGATCGTGGTCACCGCCGACCATGACCACACGCTTGTGCTCAACGGCTACGCCAAGCGCACCGGCAAGACCACGGCAGGCAATGCGGGCGTGCTCGGGCTGGTGAAGAACTACGAGACCGGCGAGCCGAGCAAGGATAGCGATGGCATGCCCTACACCATCATCGGCTTTGGCAACGGCTACAACCGGGTGGACGGCCCGCGCAGCAGCGTGGCGGCCCTCGACGACGCCACCACCTCCGCCGACGACTATCACCAGGAGGTGGTGGTCAAGGTGGGCGAGATAGGCAACGAGACCCACGGCGGTACCGATGTCTTCCTCGGCGCCATCGGCCAGGGAGCGGAGCGCTTCCACGGCTCTCTCGACAACACCGCCGTGTTCGGCAAGATCAAGGCTGCGGCCAAGCTGTAAGGGATTATCAGGATGAACATCACCATGAAAAAGACGCTGGTCTGCACCGCCCTGCTCGGCATGCTTGGCGGCCTCTCCCAGGCGCACGCCGCCGATGCCAAGAACGTCATCCTCTTTATCGGTGACGGCATGGGTCCCACCGTGCTCACCGCCACCCGCCTGTTCAAGGTGGGGGAAGAAGGGGATCTCGAGATGATGAAACTGCCCCAGAGCGCGCGCATCAAGACCTTCTCCCACGATGCCCAGACCACGGACTCCGCCCCCTCTATGGCGGCCTACACCACCGGCGTCAAGATGAACAACGAGGTGATCGCCATGAGCAGCGACACCAGGGCCGTGGCACCGTCCAAGGATGCCAACGGCAACAAGGGCATCAACAACTGCACCAGCGACAACGGAAGCCCGGTGCCCACCCTTCTCGAGCTGGCCAAGGCGGCGGGCAAGTCGGTGGGAGCCGTCACGACAACGGAGCTGACCCATGCCACCCCGGCGGCGACCTATTCCCATATCTGCCACCGGGATGCGGCCTACGCCATCGCCGAGCAGGCGGTACCGGGCGGCGCCGGCTTCAACCAGGCGCTGGGGGATGGGGTCGATGTGCTGATGGGGGGCGGCGCCAACCACTGGACGCCCTACAGCGCCAGCAACAAGGGCGGCCGGGCCGACGGCCGGGATCTCACCGCCGAGCTGACCGCCCGGGGCTACCGCTATGTCACCACCAAGGATGAGCTCTCTGCCGTCAACTCGGGCAAGGTGCTGGGGCTGTTCAGCACCAAGTCCCACCTCGACTACGAACTGGACCGCGTCGCCAAGGGGGCGGCCAGTACCCAGCCGTCCCTCTCCGAGATGACCGCCAAGGCGATCGATCTGCTCAGCCAGAACAGCCAGGGCTACTTCCTGATGGTGGAGGGGGGGCGTATCGACCACGCCCTGCATGCCACCAACGCCAAGCGATCGCTGACCGATGCGGTGGCGCTGGACGAGGCGGTCAAGACGGCCCTCGGCAAAGTGGATTTGAGCGATACCCTGATCGTGGTTACCGCCGACCACGACCACACCATGACCATCAACGGCTATTCCGCCAAGGGCAACAAGGTGCTGGATCTGGTCAAGAACGCCGATGGCTCGACCCAGAACGACGCGGACGGCAAGCCGTTCACTACTCTGGTATTCGGCAACGGCCCCAACCGCCAGGACCAGCGCCCCATCCTTACCAGCGATGAGGTGATGGCGGATGACTACCTGCAGGAGACCGGGGTCAAGCTCAGCTCCGAGACTCACGGCGGTGGCGATGTGATGTTGTTCGCGGGCGGCGCAGGCAGCAGCCAGTTCAAGGGCACCCTCGACAACACCCGGGTGTTCGGCAAGCTCAGGGAGGCCCTCGGCCTGTGATAAAGGGGCCCGGCACCGCGCCGGGCACCTTTTCCGTCGAGCGAGAGACGATGATGAAATATCTGCTTTCTTTATGGCTGCTGGGCAGCGCCCTCTCCTTCCCCCTCCTGGCCGACGAGGTGCCCGATCTGGCCGCCCGCATCCGCTACGTGGACAGGGTGACCGGCAGCGACGGCATCACCCGGGAGAGCCAGTGGCAGGAGAAGTGGCTGCGGGTCGGTGACCAGGTGTGGAGCCAGCGGCTCATTCCCGTTCCCCTGGCCCGTGCCTATCACGCCACCCACGATGCCCGCCCTGGCCACAAGCACTTCACTCACCAGATGGCGGCGCGCTGGGTGACCCGCAGCGAGGGAGACGCACTCCAGTTGCGCTACGCCGATGCCTGGCACAACCAGCTGGTAGAGGTGCCGCAGGAGGAGTACGGCCAGGTGGCCTTCAAGCCGGAGTGGGCGCGGATCCGCCACCTCATCAACCCTTCCCTGCTAGAGGGAATGACACCACTGGATGAGGCCGCCCCCGACCAGGCGAACTGGTACGAGACCCGCGAAGGTCGCCAGCGTACCCGCATCCTCTGGTCGAGCCGCTGGCAGTTGCCCCTGGTGGTGGAGTCGGCAAGCCTCGACGGTTATCGCAGCTACCGGATGGAGGTGACGCTCAAGCCGCTGCCAAAGACCCTCCCCTGGCAGCAGCTGGCAGGGTACCAGACCCTGGACCTGCGGGATTTCTTCGACTGATCCCCCCAGGCGGCAATCGCCTGGCTGACATGGCGTAACGGGATGTTACACTCTCTGTACTCATCCCGGATCCGAACATCCATGCGCCTTGTTACTCTGCTTCTGCTGCTCTCTCCCCTGATCGTCTGCGCCTTTTCGGCCCGTGCCGTGGTCGTCGTGGCCGCGGACATTCCCCCCTATGTGATCCGCGCCCAGCAGGGTGCGCCGAGCGGCATGGCCATCGAGGTGCTGGAGGAGGCTGCCCGCCGCCTCGGGGAACCGCTCGAGATCGAGTTGATGCCGCTGGCTCGCGCCCTCAGCCAGGCCAGCCACCGCCCTGATGTCCTGTTGTTGCCCCCGGCCCGAAACCCCCAGCGCGAACCACTGTTTCTCTGGATTGCCCCCCTGCTGGAAGAGGCCTTCGTGCTGGTCAGCCATCGCCGTCACCATCCAGCGCCGCTCTCCATGAAGACACTGCCTGGCCTCACCGTTGGCGTGATGCGTGGCTCCCATAGCCAGAGCCTGATCCAGCCGCTGACAGGAGTGACCAGGGAGCTGGTCACCGAGGAGGTCAGCAACGCCAGCAAGCTGGCGCGCGGCCGTATCCAGGCCTGGGCGGTGGCCTGGAACACCGCCCGTTACAACCAGCAGCGGGCGGGTCTGCCGCTCCCGGATCTGGTGCGGGGCGAGACCTTGCAGCAGAGCACCCTCTACCTGGCCGCCAGTCCCCGCTTCTCCCGCAGCGAGGCGCTGCGCTGGCGCCGGGTCATTCAGGAAATGAGGGAAGATGGCAGTCTCGCGCGCATCCTGCACCAGTACGATTACCAGGCTCCCTGATGAGAAAGTCAGCCCAATTGCCAAACCACCCCAGAATGGTTATGGTATCTCCATGAAAGCAATCATGATTTTTTCCAGTACGCTCACACCCCGCTGAGCCCCCGCCCTCGCCCCGCTGCGCGAGTCGCTCGGGGGCATCGCTTTTGCTGTCTGCTTTTTACCCTTGCACCGTTTTTTGTCGACCAGTCTGCCCGTCATCCTGGTCCCTTCAGTCATTGATAAGGAAATACCCTATGAAACAGCCTCATCTCGTCATCTCCAGCCTGGATCTGGATCGCATCGAACAGCTGCTTGGCAACCACCCCCAGCACCTTGCCCTGCAAGAGGAGCTGGATCGCGCCGAGATCCGCGAACCCGCCGACATGCCGCCGGACGTGGTGACCATGAACAGCACGGTGCGCTTCAAGATGCAAAACAGCGGCAACGACTTCTGCCTGACGCTGGTCTATCCGAAGGATGTGCAGGGGGACGAATCGAAGATCTCCGTGCTGGCGCCAGTGGGCAGCGCCCTGCTGGGGCTCAAGGTGGGTGACAGCATCGCCTGGCCGGGGCCGGCCGGTCGCACCATCCAGGTGGAGATCCTGGAAGTGGTCTATCAGCCGGAACGCGCGGGGGAGTTGCACCGCTGACAGGCTGCCAGGCTGCCATTCAGGTCTGATGCGACCAGGTGGCTGACTCGGTATGCCTTTGTCCGGTCGGAGCCGACGGCCACCGGCCGGGCATGATCTGACGGGGGATCAGGCCCCCTGACAGATCCGGTTCTTGCCCTCCCGCTTGGCCTGATAGAGAGCGCGATCGGCCTGGCTGAACAGGGTGTCAAAGTGCCATTCACGGGCGCTGGGCACCCACCCCAGGCTGGCCGTCACCCGGACCCCCTTCAGCCCCAGCGTTTCTATCCCCTGGCGGATCTGCTCGCAGCGCGCCTGCTGGGCCAGGGGGGCCCACTCGGGCAACAGCAGCACAAACTCTTCCCCGCCGAAGCGGCTGGCCACCAGATCCCGCTGGCCGGCAAGATAGCGACCCACCGCCTCCAGCACCCTGTCCCCGGTCTCGTGACCGTGGCGATCGTTGATCTGCTTGAAGTCGTCGAGATCCAGCACCACCAGCGCCCCCTGCCTTGCCATCGTCACGCAGTGGTCCATGAAGCCGCGCCGGTTCAGGAGGCCGGTCAGGGAATCCTGGCTGGCCTGTCGACGCAGGGCCAGGGCCCGGTACTGGGTACAGAGCAGAAGCACCCCGAAGGTCGACAGATAGTTGCCCATCAGCATGGAGAGGAAGGGGAGCACATTGACCGCATGCTGATCCATCAGGACCCGCACCTCGCCGCCGAGCAGGGCCCCCATGCGCACCAGATTGAAACCGTAGAGCAGGATGTTGACCACGGTGAACACCAGCACCGCAGGCAGATAGTCAGGGTAGCCATGGCGCCAGATGAGCCAGACAATCACCGCCCCCACCATCATGTAGCTCAGGCAGGCCAGCAGCACCCGGGGGGCCATCTTGTCGTTGAAGATGACGCTCCAGCAGAGGATCAGCAGATAGACCAGCATGAAGAGGGTGAATGCCCGCCAGTTTGGCGGCTCCCCGAAGAAGCGCTGGATGGCGAGTGGCATCAGGGCGAGGCAGAAGGTGATGAGCAGGTTGGCCAGCCAGATCCCCGCGATATGGGGGGAAAATGCCTGCATGAAGAAGAGCGATTGCGCCGCCAGGGCACAGAGGCTGGACCACCACCAGAGCCCGAGACCGGGTATTTCCCTGTGGGTCCACCAGATGATGGAGAGGGTGATGAATCCCAGGCTGTAGCCCCCGAGGGCCATCAACATCAGGGTAAATACGTCCAGATTGAGCAGAATTGAGGCGTCCATTCCCGAACCTTCCAATGGGGATGGCTGAGTATATGGGAAGCCCATGACAAGACACAGAGGGAGCCTATGGGCCGGGCAAAAATATTTGACCGGCTCGCACGCCTCATTCCCCGTGAAGCGTGCCGGACAACGCCCTGTCTGTGCCCGGATTTTCCACCGAGACGGCAGCCGGATATTTTGCACTTGAACCGGCGCCATTAGATAGATATGTTGTTTTCATGTGGTTTTATGAGTCACCACGAGGGATAAAAGTCTCCATAACTTATTGAGTCTTCTGGCACAAACAGGTTTTGGTACATTTTTCATCCAACGAACCATTCATAGAATCTCATATGGGGCTTTTGCCCCGACCAAGACAATAATCCTGTCTTGCCTGCTGCCGGATGCAGCAGTCTCTTGTGCCATGGAGTCGCACGGGAGCAGGTTCAAGGCCGACCACATTTACGACAGAGACGTCATTTATGATCAAAAAACTCATTCTTTCTACCCTGCTGCTGTGCGGGCTGGCCAACGCCGCGCCCACTTCCACCCTGGATGCCGTACTGGAGCGCGGTGTGCTGCGGGTCGGCTTCGATGCCGGCTATCAACCCTTCGAGATGACCAACAAGCAGGGCCAGTACATCGGCTTTGACGTGGATCTCGCCAAGATGGTCGCCAAGGAGATGGGCGTGAAGGTGGAGTTCGTCAACACCGCCTGGGACGGCATCATCCCCGCGCTCTTGACCGACAAGTTCGACGTCATCATGGGCGGCATGACCGTCACTCCCCAGCGCAACCTGCGCGTGAACTTTGCCGATCCCTACATCGTCGTCGGCCAGACCATCGTGCTTCGCAAGGACAAGGCGGGCGAAATCAAATCCTTCCAGGACCTCAACGATCCCAAATACAAGATCGCGGTCAAACTCGGCACCACCGGCGAGCAAGCGGTCAAGCGCATGATCCCCAAAGCCACCCTGCTGCAGTTTGAAACCCAGGATGACGCCAAGCTGGAAGTGATCAACGGCAAGGTGGATGCCTTCGTCTACGACCTGCCCTACAACGCCATTTTCGCGTCCCAGAACCAGGGCGCCGTGGTACACCTCGACAAGCCGTTCACCTTCGAGCCGCTGGCCTGGGCCATCCGCAAGGGAGATCAGGACACCCTCAACTGGTTCAACAACTACCTGCGCCAGATCAAGGGCGACGGCAGCTACGACCGTCTCTACAAGAAGTGGTTTGAATCCACCGCCTGGCTGAACCAGCTCAAATAACCTCTCAAAGGGGCGGCATGCCGCCCCTTCACGCAGACTCCCCACACGATAACGACAAAAGAGGTTGTGACAGTGATCAACCCCAAACTCACAAGACAGATGGAAAAACAGCCCAATCAGCTGCTCTGGCACGGGATCTTCCTGCTGCTGGTGCTGGCCGCCATTTTCGGCATCTACAAGGCCGTGCAGGCAGTGGATTACACCTGGCGCTGGGAACGCATTCCCCAGTACATCGCCTATCAGGCAGAACAGAAACACTATGCCGAGTTTGACGGCACCGTGGTGGCGGACAAGGGACAGCTCTTCCTGCAAGACGATCTCGACCCCAACCGCCGTCAGGCCATCGCTCCCAAGGGCTCCCAGCTGGCTGAAGGGGATACCGTCTTCCTCGGCGATACCCTGGATGTGCAGCTGAGCTGGACCGCCGGCCCCATTGCCTGGGGCGTCTGGGTCACGGTCAAGCTCTCCCTGGTGGCAGGCATCTTCGCCATCCTGCTTGGCACCCTGGCCGGACTCGCCCGCCTCTCCCCCAATCCGGCCCTGCGCAACCTGGCTGTGACCTATGTGGAGCTCATCCGTGGCACCCCGTTGCTGGTGCAGATCTTCATCGTCTATTTCTTTATCGGCACCGTGCTGAACCTCGACCGATTCACCGCTGGTGTGGCGGCGCTCGCGGTCTTCACCGGCGCCTACGTGGCGGAGATCGTGCGCGCCGGCATCAGCTCCATTCACAAGGGGCAGATGGAAGCGGGCAGAAGCCTTGGCATGACCTCGGCCCAGACCATGCGCTACGTCATCCTGCCCCAGGCCTTCAAACGGGTGCTGCCACCGCTCGCGGGTCAGTTCATCAACCTCATCAAGGACTCCTCTCTGGTCTCCGTCATCTCCATCACGGATCTCACCAAGGCGGGGCGCGAAGTGGTCAGCTCCACCTTCAGCCCGTTCGAGGTGTGGTTCACCGTGGCTCTGCTCTATCTGGTGCTGACCGGCACTCTCTCCTTCCTGGTGCGTCGTCTGGAGGTGAAATATGCGCGCAGCAACTGATCCCGTTATCAAGGCGCCATCGGTGTCGAAACGTTCTGCCATCACCGGCACTCCCTGCCCCTTCCCGGTGCGTCGTCTGGAGGTGAACTATGCGCGCTGCAACTGATCCCATCATCAAGGCGACCGGTGTAGAGAAGTTCTACGGCACCGAGGTGCACGCCCTGAAAAACGTCAGCACCCAGGTGGCCGAAGGGGAAGTGGTGGTGATCGTGGGGCCGAGCGGCTCGGGCAAGTCGACCTTCCTGCGCACCCTCAACCAGCTGGAAACCATCAACGATGGCAATATCGTGGTCGACGGCATCAGCCTCACCGAACCCGGGGATGTCAACAAGCTGCGGGAAGAGGTGGGCATGGTGTTCCAGTCATTCAACCTCTTCCCTCACCTGACGGTGCTGGACAACATCACCCTGGCCCCCCAGAAGGTGAGAGGGCTCTCTCGCCAGGAGGCAGATGAGCGAGCCAAGGCCCTGCTGCTCAAGGTCGGTCTCTCCAACAAGGCCCAGAGCTACCCCTCCCAGCTCTCCGGCGGCCAGCAGCAGCGGGTGGCCATCGCACGGGCGCTCGCCATGCAGCCGCGCATCATGCTGTTTGACGAGCCCACCAGCGCCCTCGACCCCGAAATGGTGGGAGAGGTGCTGGACGTCATGAAGGGGTTGGCCCGCGAAGGGATGACCATGGTGGTGGTGACCCACGAGATGGGCTTTGCCCGGGAAGTGGCGGACAGGGTGCTCTTCATGGAGAGCGGCGAGCTGCTGGTGGACGAGAAACCCGCCGACTTCTTCGACAATCCCCCCTCCCCGCGCCTGCGCCAGTTCCTGAGCCAGGTGCTATAACCCGCGATGCACCAGCACGAAGAGGGAGCCCATGGCTCCCTCTTCTATGCTTGCCTTCCCCCCAGATCATCTCCCTGGCGCATTGCTTGCCACAGCCTTTTGCCATCGGGTTGTCACCACGCCAACGAGCAAGGATGTTAATGAAATTTTAAATTCATCCGGTATGCTGACATCCAACTGGTCCAACCGGATGGCTCACATGGATGTGCAACTGCTCCTGCTCTACCTCTCGCCCCTCTTTCTGGTCTTCATCGGCTGGGAGATGTTCTACCTGCGAAAACACGGCGCCGCCTATCCCACAGCGGGCTACCAGTGGAAGGATCTCTTCGCCAATGCCACCCTGGCACTGATGCATCAGGGGGGCGATGCCCTGGCAGCCATTGCCATCGCCTATCTCTATGACACCCTCTGGGGCTGGCGACTATTCGATATCGAACTGAACCTCTGGAGCCTCTTGCTGCTCTTTCTGTTGCAGGATCTCTGCTACTGGCTGTTCCACTTCGCAAGCCACCATGTGCGCTGGCTCTGGGCCTCCCACGTGGTGCACCACAGCTCGGAGCGGCTCAACCTCTCCACCGCCTTTCGCCAGAGCCTGATGTACCCGGTCTCCGGCATGTGGCTGTTCTGGATCCCCATGATCCTCATCGGCTTCCCCCCCGAGGCGGTGGTGGCCACCGTGCTCTTGAGCCTGGGTTTTCAGTTCTTCGTCCACACCCAGGTGGTGGGCAAGCTGGGCAAACTTGAATGGATCTTCAATACCCCCTCCCACCACAGGGTGCACCACGCCAGCAACGCCAGATACATCGATCGCAACTTCGCCGGCGTGCTCATCATCTGGGATCGGCTGTTTGGCACCTTCGTGGAAGAAGACTTGGGCGAGCCGTGCCGTTTCGGCATCACCAAGCCAATCCACAGCTTCAACCCGCTCACCCTCACCTTCCACGAGTGGCGCGACATGCTGCAAGAGGCCCGGGGCCTCCCCTGGCGGCAAAAGCTCGCCGTGCTGTTTGGCAAACCGGCGGGCCCCACCAGCGGTTGACCCACCGACCAGAATAAAAAAAGAGCGCCCAGGGGCGTAATGCCGATCAGTTAAGGATCCATTGACCGATCCTCAGGCTGTGTAAGAATCCGAAACTCCTTGTTGGGTTTCGGATTTTTTTATGCGTATCGACCAAGCTCTCGACTTCATTCACGCC